>DQTU01000279.1 GCA_015662615.1 Campylobacterales bacterium
AGAATATTTTCTAGCTCCGTTTGGTACAATTAGGTATCAAAACGGAGCTATTTTTTTGAAGATACTTTTACTACTTACCCTTTTTTTCTCAAACCTCTTATCGTGTGCCTTGTGTGCCCAATATACACCCTCTGCGCATGTGGATATAAAACTTGACATAAATGTTACAACTATCCAAAAAGTAGAAATTTCTTGGAAGTTTTCTCCTGAGTTTGTAGAAAATATTATGCCAAAATATGATAAAAATGGAAATCTAACTTTTGATTCTGCTGAGCTAAAAGAGGTAGAGAAAGCTTTTGTAGATTATATTCAGCCGATTGATTTTTTGACTGAGATAAAGTATTATAAAAAAGATACCAATAGTACTTTTGAGCAAATTCCAAAGATGAAGTTTCAGCCGACTTCTTATCAGACTTATCTAAAATTAGGTGAACTCTGTTTTGATTATAATCTCACACTTGGTTATCCACTCCATAAAGAGTATATTTTGTATTTCTCAATCTTTGACGATGAAGACTATATGAATTTTATCATCAATCCACTAGGCATATCATTTGATACTCCAAAAGGGTATAAAGTGATAGAAAATGCCAACATGTATATGGTGTTTTTTGATATTGTGGATACAAATAAAGTGATAGAAGATGCTTCGCCTAAAAAAATTGTTCAGCTACAAGAAGCTCCAAAGCAGAGTTATTTTATAGCATCACTCTCAACTCTTTTAGCCCAAACGACTACTAAAATCAGAAGTTATCTTTTAGATATAAAATATAAAGAGAGTGGGATGGCATTTTTCTCTCTGATGCTATTTTCTTTTGCCTATGGGATAATTCATGCCCTAGGCCCTGGACATGGTAAGGCACTTGTTTCATCTTACTTTTTAGCCTCAAATAGAGATGTTAAAAAAGCTTTTTTTATCTCAGCGATGATTGGAGCGGTTCATACATTTTCAGCACTTATTTTGACACTTGTGATTTATTTTGTTTTAAATACGCTTATGTCAACTTTTATGAATCAAGCTGAATATTATCTCACAAAGGTATCTGCTGTGATTATTATTCTCATGGCTTTGTATCTTTTGTATAGAAAATTACCCAAAAAACCAGAAGCTATGAAACAGTGGAGTGCCCATGAACCAACTTGTGGTTGCCACTCATGTCATGTTGATGAAAAAAATGCAGATTTAGGTGTGATTTTGGGAGCTGGTTTGATTCCATGTCCTACTACGGTATTGATTTTTATATTTACAATTTCACTTGGAATGTATTTTACTGGATTTGTTTCTGCAATTTTTATGAGCATGGGAATGTCCGTAGTGATTTTTATAGCAGCGGCTTTGAGTGTAAAGGCTAGAGAAAAATCCGAAGAGAAGTTCTCAAACTCGGCAAATATACTTAGTTTTGTTGGTATTGCCATCATCATGATACTCGGTATTATGATGTTATTAGTATAATCCAGATAAATAAAAATTAAAAGGGTTTAGAATGTTTAAAAGTTTAGGTTTTATGTTGCTTGGTGCGTTGATTATGGGTGTACTTATGTTTAAAACAGCTCCGACAATGATGGTTCATGAGTTGAAAAGTCCATAAAAGTTATTAGTGAAAATGCTAAGAAACAAGGTTGGGCTGTAAAAAATGTTGTTAATATGCAAAAAAGTATGAAGAAAAAACTAAATGAAGAGATTCCTCCTACTAAAGTAATGAAACTTGGACAAGCAGTATATGCACATGCTTTAATAAAAGATGACGATACGCGCTTTGTAGCTGCTATGATGCCTCACTCTATCGCAGTATATGAAAAGAGTGATGGAAGTACTTATATCTCATCTATGAATATGGGTCTTATGGGTAAGATTTTTGGTGGAGAGACAGATATTATCATGGGTAAAGTTCAAGCAGATGATGATGTAATTTTAAAATTTCTGATGCATTAACTCGTAGGGTGGGAGAATCCCACCAGTCTACTAAAACTTAGCAAATGTATCTGCCGTAATACCTTCAAACCAACCAAGAAGTCCTTCTCCTCCAATTTTGTTATAATATTTTCCATCTACCATCGGCACTTTTTCATCAATAATCATCGTACCTTTTTCATCATAACTGAAATCTTTTGTTATAGATATGCCAAGTTTATCAGGCATAGTTGTAACCATAGAAAAACAACTTGCTGAAAATGTTACTAAATCATTATCCTTGTTTTTTAAAATCCTCTCAGCGATAAGATGACCTGCCTCTTTTCCTAAACTATATGCAGTTTGTGCAGCAGCTGGAACTCCACCTTTTTTCTTAGGGTTGTCAGAATATACACCTTTTTTGAAAACGGCACTATCACCTACAACAAACACTTTGTCATCTGTAACAGAATACATTTTTTTAGGTTTTAAAATAGCTCCACCCCAACTATTTGTCTCTAATCCTGCCATCTTGATAAGTGGGCTTGCATTTTGAATTGGCATAAGATTTAGTACATCGTAAGTTCTTGTCGCTTTGATATACTCTGCGTCATCGTCAATATCTCTAAAAGTTATCTCTTTTTTATCAAAGTCAACATCCATCAAATCAAAACCACCGATATAATCAATAATTCCTTTGTACTCTTCTTCAAAAACTTGCTCAAATGCTTCAGATTTTGCTTGAGGTCTTGGGCTACCATCTAGGATGACAACCATTGCTTTTCCAACTAAATCATTTCTCTTTATCCAGTCGCCAATCATGCAAGCTCTCTCATAAGCCGCTGGTTTGCATCTCATTAGAGATTTGTGTTTTACAGATTTGTTTAAATCTATGAAAAGTTTTGTTCTAGGAGGTATGATTACTATCTCACCTTTTCCACCATTGGCTTTAAATTTTTCTAATTGAGAGATTAAAATAGAGTGCTCAACACCAGAATCACTGATAAGTCCACCTGGTGCTTGAAGCTGTGCCTTTTTTATCTTTGCATCACTCCAAGTGGGAAACTCAACTTTATAATCATATGAAATACCTGGTGCTAATACAAGATAGTCATACTCTAAAATACCTTGTGTAGTTGATACAGATTTTTTCTCTCTGTCTATATCTAAAACTTCTGTATTGATAACATCAATTTTATACTCTAATTGTACATTAGTATAGTCAAAGATAAAATTCTCTTTTTTAAATGCCTTGTCACCACTAAGTAGTGTATTGCTCATCGCACAAACAAAGTAAGTTGGGTTTCTCTCTAGCACAATGACTTCTATCTCATCTTTTGGATCATTTTGTTTAATTGCTGATGCTGTATTTAAACCACCAAAACCTCCACCTACGATAACAACGCGCTTTTTAGATTTCTCAGCTTTTAGCTGTTTGGCTAAAATACTTTTTGTCTGCACAGTTTTTGTGCTACATCCCCCCGATGCAACAGAAACTGCAGTAATTGCAGAAAGGTTTAAAAAATTCCTTCTATTTATAACTTACCATTATAATATACATTAATAAAATTAATGATAAAAGATTATACATAATGAAGATTAATGAGAATTAAAATTTTTAAGAAATGTG
>DQTU01000148.1 GCA_015662615.1 Campylobacterales bacterium
ATGAGGAAGTTCATCTCTATTGCATTGTTAATTGTGTTGAGGGTGTGGAGCGTGGTCTTTATTTAGATGGTACATGTTTGAAAGAGGGAGATTTTCGCCATGAGGCTGGATATCTTTGTTTGGAACAAGCACTAGGTCGACAGAGTGCCGTTACTTTTTTCTTGACAACAAGTTCAAATAACTATCAAAGTGCTTATCAAAAAGCAGGGATTATTGGGCATAGGCTCTATTTAGCATCTGAGTATTTAAAAATTGGATGTAGCGGGATTGGTGCTTATTATGATGATGAGACAAAAGCTTTTTTACAGAGTGATGATATGATTCTTTATGGTGTGACGATTGGTACATAAAAAGTTACATGATTGGTATGCTAAAAATGGAAGAAAAGATTTGCCATGGCGCAATACAAATGACCCTTATCATATCTATATCAGTGAAGTGATGCTTCAACAAACTCAGGTAAAGACAGTTTTAGAACGGTACTATTTTCAATTTTTAGAGAAATTTCCTTCTCTTGAAGTTCTTTCCCACGCAGATTTGGATGAGGTTTTAAAGATGTGGGAGGGATTGGGATATTATACAAGGGCTAAAAACCTTCACAAAACAGCACAAATTACTCAGCCGAAGCTTCCCGAAACTTATGAAGCACTTTTGGAGCTTCCTGGAATTGGAAAAAATACCGCATCTGCAATTTGTGCCTTTGCCTATAAACAAAACCTAGCGGTCATGGAGGCAAATGTCAAACGGATTTTATGTCGTATCCATGTGCTTAAAAATCCCAAGGAAGAAGCACTTAGGGAACTGGCACTTAAAATGTTGGATTGTGAAAATCCATATGATTACAATCAGGCGATTATGGATATCGGAGCGACGATCTGTAAGGTAAAAAATCCGATATGTGATGAATGCCCTTTTAGTCTGATTTGCAAAGCTTATAAAGAGAAGAATTTTTTATATCCTGAAAAAAAGCGTAAAATTGTTCCCACAAGAGAAGTAAATATTGTGGTGCGTCATCACAATAAAAAACTTTATTTAAAACAGAGAAAAGGGCGATTTTTACATGGCTTGTGGGGATTTGAAGAGGTGGATGAGGTTTCAGTTGATGCAGAGTTTTTAACAGATGTAGAACAGAAATATACGCACTTTAAACTTGAAGCTAAAGTCTATGTGTTACATGTTGAAGATCACCAAGATCTTTACTTAAGTTTGGATAAAATTGATCAAGTTGCACTTTCTGGTGTAGATAAAAAGATATTAGCATATTTTTTAACCGATAATAGAGTATAAGGATAGAGTGATGAAGTTTTTTTTATTAGTGATTTTTACATATTTAATAATCATGATAATGGGGTGTGAAAAGAGTTATAAAGAGATTTCTACAATAGACCCAAATCTAAATCCAATAGATAGTCAAAAAAGAGTTTATGGAAAATCATTAAATAACGAAATAGAAATTCAAAGTTTTCAAAACAGTACACTCTATTTTCCAAAAGTGATTAAACTTGATGAAAAACTTCCCATTGTGTTATTTGCACCAGGATGGAGTTCACAAGATCACTCCAATTATAAAACACTATTGACCTTTATCGCCAGTCAGGGTTATGCTGTGATATATGCCCAGTCTCCTATGGAATATAGTGCAAATGAGAGTATTAGTAGGTTTTCTAGGGTTTTAAATGATAATTTAGTTTCTAGATATTTTGATAAAAGTAAGTTAGGGGTTATTGGTCACTCTTCAGGAGGGGGAATTGCTTTTAAGGTAATGGACTATTTTTCAAAACATGGATATGGTAGTGCTGGAAGGTTTGTGTTTTCTATGGATCCTTGGTTTGCATTTGATATGAGTAAAGAAGATTTTGAGAATTTTCCCAAAAATACAAAAGTAGTGATTCAGCAATATAATAGACATAATACAACAGATCCAAGAATTGCATTAACCATCTTTGATAAACTCTCTATATTGGGAGATAATAACTGTGATTATCAAGTGTATTTAGACCTCGGTCATGGTTATCCTGCGGGTTCAAATCCTTATGAACAGAAAGAAATGATGCTTAAACCCTTAGATGCTTTAATGGATTATACTTTTTTTGCAAATCAAAATGCCTACAAAATTGCTTTAGATATTGGGAGTGACAAACCATACAAAGATAATCTTCAGCCAGTAGCGTCTAGTTATACATATGATTATAGATGCAATGGTGATAATGATGACTTGAAATCAGCGCTTAAAGGATTAAATTACTGTTCTATTGTCCTTTAGTGTTACAAAATAATTGACCTTAAACTACCTTTTGTTAAAATAGTGAAACTTTTATAAAAGGCAGTTTATGAAAAAAATATTATCCCTTTATGCTCTATTATTTGCACTTACTTGTGAATTAGAGGCACGAAATAGTTATGATGAAATTGGCTATATGAGTTTTAAATATGGTTTAACCACTGTTGAGGATGGTTTTTCCTTAGATCAACATACATTTGCTGTTGATTTTATTGGTGAAATTGGTCATCAAATTAAACCAAAACTTGATTTTTCTTATGTGAGTATTGATAATAAATATGGTGTTGATTCACTTTTTCAAACTTCAATAAATGCTTTTTTTAAATCAAATTATGGATATCAAAATATAATTCCCTACTTTTATGGTGGCTTGGGATATGAATATGTAAGTGGTGCGAAATCTGATTTTGATAGCAATTTTTATCTACAAGAGGGTGTTGGATTGGAGATACCAATATCTCAGCCCTCTGATAATCTTAATATTATTACTGAGCTTAGATTGATGCAGATTATAGGTGCAGGCAATGGACAGGATAGTGAAATTTCACTCTTTATAGGGTTAAGATTGCCAATTGGAAATACATTTTCAAATTATGGTGCTATTTCTCGGGCTGTACAACCTACAGGAATATATCCAGAACTTGAAGATGATACCCTTCATTCGCCTGAAGAATTTGTAGATTCATTTGAAGAGTTACCTAGTGTTAAAATAAGTTCAAATAAACAACATGACTTTTCGGTTGATGCGGATGGAGACGGAGTGGTCGATAGCTTAGATATATGTCCAAATACACCATTTGAATCTGCTGTCAACAAAGTTGGGTGTCCGATAAAAGATAGCAGACGGCATGTAGAAAAACCTCGAAAAACTTTCACAAGTCCACAAAGAAGAACTTCTAATTTTAAAGCACTACCAACTTTAAGAAAAATATTAGATGTTCATTTTGAGCTTAATTCTGATCGTATAGTAGAAGAATCAAGAGTGATTATTAGAAAATTTGTTGAGGCCGTAAATTATACAAGTTCTAAGATAACAGTTGAAGGCTATACAGATAGTACAGGTCGATACGATCAAAACATAGCACTTTCTCAAAGAAGAGCAGAGGCAGTTAAAAAATTGTTGATACAGTATGGTGTTGATTCTACTCGTATCAGAGCAGTTGGAAAAGGTCCTAAGAGTCCAATTGCAACAAATGATACAGAAATTGGGCGTGCCGAAAATAGACGGATAGAGATTGTAGTAGAGTAGCGAAAAAGCATGAACCGAAGAATTTTTTTACTTTATCAAGGGATTACATTAACCTCTGTTGCTGCTTTTAATTTTGGTTGTAGTATCAAGACTCTAGTGGATAAAAAATCAGATAGAATCGCCCTTATATATGGTACAAGATATGGTGCACATAAGCGTTTGATAGAGTTACTTTCCAGACATAAAGAGCAGATACAATCAAAGATTATTGCTTCATTTATTGTCTGTGGAACAACAGGAGAAGATGAGGCAGGGAAGAGAAGAATAGAAATTTATTTTGAAAAATTTCATAAACCCTTGGATAGTAAACCTCTATTACAGAGATATTTTGGTGGTAGGATGATTATTGAGAAGTTAAATAAAGGGCACCTCTAAAAACCCTGATACTCATAGAAGGCAAAGAAAGCTTAA
>DQTU01000206.1 GCA_015662615.1 Campylobacterales bacterium
CAAAACCATAATTCAAGGCTTTTGAAGCAGTTGGAACAATTTGAAGTTCTGAATACTCACCATGTTTATCAAGCCCTCTGATAAATTTCACTTCATCTTCTCCTCTTATCTCTATCGGAATCTCTTTAAGCCCATCAATGATTTCAAAATCAAATGTCGATGAGGGTAGGGCGATATAAAAAGGGATATTATTATCCTTTGCAGCCAAAGCTTTTAGATAAGTTCCTATCTTATTTGCAGCATCTCCCCCACGACTCACTCTATCTGCTCCGGTGATGCAGACATCGACCATGCCATGTTGCATCAGATGCCCGCCTGTGTTATCTGCTATAACCGTATGATTTATGCCATCTTTTTCCAATTCCCATGCCGTTAAATTTGCCCCTTGATTTCTAGGTCTGGTTTCATCCACCCAAACATGGATATCAATCCCTCTTCTTTTTGCTTCATAAATGGGTGCAAGCGCTGTTCCATCATCTACGATTGCAAGCCAGCCTGCATTGCAATGGGTAAGGACATTGATAGAAGTTTTGTTTTGTTCCTTCATAATCTCTTCAAAGATATCAGCACCAAAATTTGCTATCTTTTTACTCGTTTGACAATCTTCATCACATATTTTAATCGCTTCTAATTTTAAGTCATTGAGCATATCATCAGATTTTTTAGCGATTTCCATCATCCTATCTACTGCCCACATAAGATTTACAGCCGTTGGTCTTGATTCACGAATTAATTTTGCTTTACTTTCAAGTTTGGATAAATCTCCATGACACTCACGAGCTGCTAAAAAAATACCAAATGCAGCTGTATTTCCAATCACACCAGCTCCACGAACGGTCATGTTTTTTATCGCTTCCACACATTCAACGGTATTTGTGATGGTTACAGTTGATTCTACAAAGGGTAAAACTCTTTGGTCAAGTACGACTAAATTATCTTTTTCATCTAGCCAAAGCGCTTTATACTTTCCATTCATGTTATCTCCTTGATAATGGTTATGAGTTTATCTATATTTTGAATGTTTTCATAGTTTTCTATGAGTTTTACACCTATTTTTAACGCTCTTAAATTGGCTTCTTTTTTCTTGGTTTTATCTTCCAATCCTCGTATCTCTTCAACCCCTGCAATACCAAAAACCCTTCTTGCCATCTTGCATCCAGCAAATCCAATACTCTCTTGAAACATCTTATGCATAAACTCTTTTTTAAATTCTGTAAGTGTCATATCATCTATAAAATCTGCTGTGATTAAAGCACTCTCGGTTTGTTCATCCCAAAGCTTTAAAAATTTCTCTTCAAACTTTTCCCAAACCTCTTTTATAGTTTTCAATATCCACTCTTGATACGCTTTATCTTCGCTTCGGTAAAAATGTGAGATATAGGCAGAGATAAGATTGGCGATAAGCGCCCCGATATCAAATCCAAAAGGTCCAAAAAATGCAAACTCAGGGTCTATTACAAAAGTCTCTTTTTCATTTATCATGATTGACCCAGTGTGTAAGTCTCCATGAAGAAGTGCATCGGATTGGGTCATGAAGCAATATTTGAGTTTTAAAACATTTTTTCTAAACTCCATTTGAGAAAATAGCTCTTTTGCTTCCTCTAAACAATTCTCTTCGATTTCATTTGTCTCATGCTCCATATAAGCAAAGGTAAAAACAAAATCTTCTGTCAATTTACAAAGCTCTCTGTTAGCATTAAATCTATCCATATAGAGGCGTTTTTGACTACTGTCTAAGTGTAATGAAGAGCTATAAAAAAGAGTATGTGCCATAAATGTTGAGATATGTTCAGAAAAATTTTCATAATAAACAGACGCCATCAATCCTTTTCGCATGATGATATGTTCACTCAAAAACTCCATCACAACCACACTCATCTCTTCATCCGCATAATAAATCTTTGGAGCATGATTTGGCACTAACTTCTCATAACTTTGTAACGCTCTTATCTCAAAAGTCATACGCTCTTTAGAGAGTGGAAATGATTCGCCTGCACATCTGAGATAGGGAACCGCCTGTTTTACGATGAGTGCTTTTTCAGGGTCTTTTTGGCTTTTTACGATAAAAACAAAGTTAAGATTTCCATCCCCTATCTCATGTGTGACAAGTATGTCATCACCAAAAAAAGCTTTGATATTTGGAATATTTTGTAAAAATTCTTTGATAGTTTGGGTTGTTAAGATATGATAATCCAAGAGTAACTCCTAGTGATTTAGATATAATCCTATTTTACGATAAAAAAGGTTTAAGTAGTGCAAAAGATTAATTGTAAGCGTTGTATCTATTATTATGTCACATGGGAGAGTGTACATCCTCATGGGTGCAAAGCATTTGGATTTAAATCTAAGATAATTCCCTCGCAAGAAGTAAAAAACAGCAGTGGAAAAGCTTGTGGCATGTATAAGGAGAAAAAACCTCCGTCATGAATACCTCAATCTATAACATCTCACTTTTAGACCTATTGTGGGTCATGATTCCAGTTACTGTAGTAATCGTTATTTATATGCGTTGGACAGAAGATAGAAGTACACTTTTTTATGCACTTTTTAGGATGTTGATACAGTTGATTTTGATAGGCTATGTTTTGACTTATATCTTTGAGAGCAAATCTCCCTATCTTGTTGTTTTTATCCTTTCTGTCATGCTAATAGCTGCAAGCATGATTTCCTTACGACCTGTTCAAAAAAGGCAAAAATCACTTTATCTGTATGCTTTTATCTCTATCGCTATTGGTGGTATTTTTACACTTATCATCGTAACTACTGGTGTGTTAGATTTATCTTTTTGGTTTGAACCACGCATTTTGGTACCATTAGCAGGCATGATATTTGCAAACTCTATGAATGCAGTAAGTATTGCAGCCGAAAGATTTGAGAGTGAGATGGGTAGGCAAGTTGGCTATACAGATGCGAGAGCTACTTCCTACAAAGCAGC
>DQTU01000002.1 GCA_015662615.1 Campylobacterales bacterium
GAAGGGTGTAACGAACTTTTAAACAGCACATTTTCAGGGGGTATCTCAAAAATTTATGAAGCGTACCTTAAAGCTGGTGCAGATATCATAAAGACAAATACCTTTGGAACCATTCCTTGGGTTTTAGATGATTATGATATCGGTGAGAGAACTTACGAATTAGCACTTAATGGTGCAAAAATAGTAAAAGAGCTTTGTCAAAAATACTCCACTATGGATAAACCGCGATTTGTCGCTGGGGATTTAGGTCCTGGAACTAAACTCCCTTCTCTAGGTCATATCTCTTATGATGAGATGTATGAGGGTTATAAGATAGCAGCTTCTGGACTCATTGATGGTGGATGTGATCTCTTTTTACTTGAAACTTGTCAAGACCCTTTACAGATAAAAGCCGCTCTTCATGCTTGTAGTGATACGGCTTCTGAAAAAAATGTTGATATCCCTATCATGGTTTCGGTTACGATTGAACTTGCTGGAAGTATGCTTATCGGAACAGACGCAAAAACTATCGCAACGATTATGGAACCTTTTGATTTACTTTCACTTGGTTTCAACTGTGGAACTGGACCTGAACAAGTTCAAAAACATGTTAAGACTTTGAGTGAAGTTTGGGGAAAACCAATCTCTGTTCATGCAAATGCTGGGCTTCCTCAAAATCGTGGAGGAGAGACTTTTTATCCGATGGGATTTGAAGAGTTTACAAAATTTCAATTAGGTTTTTTAGAGTTTGATGGAGTTGCCCTTTTGGGTGGTTGTTGTGGTACAACTCCTGAACATATCTCAAAGTTGTGCGAGGCAGCTGATGGATTAGTTCCAAAACCTGCAACAGGCTCTCAACCAAAATCTCTTGCATCTTTGTTTGAGACAAGAGAGTTAAAACAGACTCCTGCACCGTTTTTTATTGGAGAGAGAAGTAATGCGACGGGAAGTAAAGCTTTTCGTGAACTTCTTTTGGCTGAGGATTATGAGGGGACTTTGTCAGTTGCTCAACAGCAAGTGAGAAGTGGAGCTCATGGTATTGATATTTCCGTTGGGTTTGCAGGTCGGGATGAGACGAGGGATATGCAAATTGTTGGGGCACTTTATGCTCAAAAAGTAACTTTGCCTTTGATGGTGGATTCTACGGTTACAAAAATTATCGATATGGGTCTTAAACAAATTGGTGGACGACCTATCATAAACTCTGTAAATCTTGAAGATGGAGAAGATCAGTTTGATGCAGTGTGTGCTTTGGCAAAGAGACATGGTGCAGCTCTTGTCTGTTTGACGATAGATGAAGTAGGCATGGCAAAAACAAAAGATGATAAAGTTCGCATTGCTGAGAGAATTTATCAGCTTTGCACTACTCGACATGGATTAGACCCTAGAGATTTGGTTTTTGACCTTTTGACTTTTACTGTTGGTAGTGGGGAATCTGAGTATTTTACGGCGGCTATCGAGGTTATCGAAGCAATCCGTGAATTTAGCAAGATGCATCCAGAGGTTGGTTTTGTTTTAGGGGTTTCAAATATCTCATTTGGACTTGATAAACATGCAAGGGAGTATTTAAACTCTGTATTTTTAGACCATTGTGTAAAAGCGGGTTTATCCATGGCAATTGTCAATGTTAAAAATACTATGCCACTTCATAAAATGAGTGAAGAGGATATCAAAATTTGTGATGATTTGCTTTTAAATAATCGCAAAGATGGAGACCCGCTATTTAAATTTATCGATTATTTTGCGGATGCAAAAGAGATCGATCAAGATGCTGAAGATGAAGCATTTGAAGTGATGAACACAAAAGAGAAACTTCATGCACTTTTACTTGATGGTGATAAAGAGCGACTTTTGATGGTTTTAGAGTATGCAAAAGATGAGATAGCTCCAGAAGAGATAGTCAATGTGATTTTGATAAATGCCATGAAAGAGGTTGGAGAGCTTTTTGGAAGCGGAAAGATGCAACTTCCTTTTGTTCTGCAATCTGCCGAAACTATGAAGTCAGGAGTTGATTTTTTAAATCCTTATCTTCCTAAAAAAGAGAAAAAAACGCAAACTACACTGATCATCGGTACGGTAAAAGGCGATGTTCATGATGTGGGTAAAAACCTTGTAGATATCATCCTCTCAAACAATGGTTTTAAAGTGGTAAATATCGGTATAAAAGCCGATATCGCTGATTTTATTACGGCTTATCGTAAACATAATGCAGATGCCATTGGTATGAGTGGGTTACTTGTAAAATCAACAGCTGTGATGATGGAAAATTTAGAAGAGTTGCA
>DQTU01000197.1 GCA_015662615.1 Campylobacterales bacterium
TCAATGAAAAATTTGGTGAAAAAGCTTCTATGTATGAGCAGATGGCAGATTTTCATCTATTTGAATTCACACCTGTAAGTGGGCGAGCTTTATTTGGATTTGGAGCAGCATTTAACTATAAAGATGGAGCGCTTAAAGGTTTAATGAGCTAATCACAGCTTTTGGAAATATCTCATATTCGCAGGCTTGAATATTCTTTTTAAATGTAGAAAAATCCATATCAGATTTATCAAAACATTTTTGGAAAATAATCTCTCCTGCATCTATTTCAGTCACCACATAATGAACACTAACGCCCCCTACTTTCATCTTGGACTCAAAACTTCTTTCTAGTGCATTGGCTCCTTTAAAAAGAGGTAATAACGATGGATGGATATTAATTGCTTTTATTTGGCCTGTAAATACAGGGGTTAAAATACGCATAAAACCTGCTAGTACAGTCAAATCAACTTCCAAACTTTGAATTATCTCGACCAATTTTGTATCAAACGCTTCTCTTGAATTAAACTCTTTATGATCTAGTATCGTAACCCCAATACCAAGATTTTTAGCTTTTTGTATCCCTTTTGCATCGGGATTGTTGGTGATAGCTCCCACAACCGTAACACTTTTTTGATGTAGCTTTTTAATAAGATTCTCAAGATTGCTTCCCTCTCCACTAAAGAGAATTACAATCTTTTTCAAAGACACTTAACCCCTTCTATCAAGTTTTCAGGAGTAAGAGCGTAACTATTCTTTTTAAAACTTTTTGCGGAGAAGGCATGTGCTAAAGTCGCTGTTATTGCAGCCTCAAGTGGTTCGTATCCTTGAGCCAATAATGCACCGATAAGTCCTCCTAAAACATCTCCGCTTCCGCCTTTACTAAGTACATTGGAGCCAAATCTTTGAATATACACATCTTCCTCATATGCGATAAGTGTATTTGCCCCTTTAAGTACAAGCACAACTTTTGGATACTTTGCATTAAACACTCTTATATATTTAAATCGATTTTCTTGAATCTCCTGCACGCTTACCTCTGCAAGATTTGTCATCTTTAAAAGCGAAGCAAACTCTTTTGGATGCGGTGTAAGCACAAGGTTGTTTTTCTTTTCTAGTACCTCAACCAAGATATCACGATAAAAGAGGTCTGCATCTATAAGTATAGGCAAGTCATGGCGTAAAAGAAACTTTGATAGACAATCATCATCAAATTGATTTCCTAGCCCCATGCCGATACAAACTGCTGTGTTATTGTGTGGAAGCGTTGTACTGCTCATAAGTTCATACGGAACCGTATAGGGTTCGTTTTCTATGACTGTGACCAACCCTGCACCAAATGCATAAGCGGCCTTTGCTGTTATAACCCCTGCCCCTTGCTTTTTTCCAGCTACAACAGAGAGATATCCAAAGTTACCTTTGTGGCAATTCTTGAATTTTCTATGCGGTAATTTCATATCTTTTTTCTCTAAAAGATAAGTTTTACAATCCGATTCATAAAGTTTATGACTCACTCCCAAATCTACACACTTTATTTTACCCACAAAGTCTTTGGCATCATCGCTATAAAGTGCCTCTTTTAATGCACCCATGGTAATTGTAATATCAGCGATAAAAGCAACCTCTTTTATCTTACCTTCCATGTCAATTCCAGTTGGAATATCACAAGCAATTTTATATCCTACATAAGAATTTAAAGTTTCAATTATCTCAACAGCTTTGGCATCCAATGGCTTACTAAGCCCCGAACCAAAAAGAGCATCTACGATAACATCCACAGCATGTAGTGTATCAACGATATCAACACCAACAGACTCTGCTCGTTTTAACTGTAGTTTTGCCATCTCTGATTTTGCACCGTATGGTAAATAGAGTGAAACTTTCAGATCTCCAACAATCATGCGAGAGAGTGCGATACCATCCGCTCCATTGTTTCCAGGACCAGCAACAATCAGGATTGACTTTGCATCTTTTAGCAAAGCATTTTTCAAGCCAAGTGCAGCATGCTCCATCAGCAAATCTTCGCTTAAATGGTACGACTCATAACATTTACAATCTAGTGAGGTAACCTCTTTATATACACATTTCATGGCTATAACCATACCAAATAATCGCTTTATGCTATACTAGCACTATGAGAGTATTAATAAAAATAGTTGCATTATTGGTGTTTATCTTTTCATCGTTCATGGTATATGACCATTATGAGATGAGTCAAAAGGTCAAGTTTGAAGCACTAAATCGTATCAATCCCATACCAAAAACAATTGAATACATTGAACAAAAAAAGTATGCTGATGCAGCGGAATATCTAGAGTTTTTTATGGATTACGATTATGTACGAAATGACCCAAAAGCTTGGAAACTTTATAGTGGACTCAAAGAAGAGCGAGAATCATATGAGTATCAAAGCAAAAAAGTAATGGAGGGCGTACTATATGGAAAAAGTGATGAAACTATAGGACAAGTCTCTGCTGGAATTAGTGACTTTTTTCTATTTGGGGATTTGCGAGATTTGACTATAGAGGGCTGGCATAAACTGACTGGAAAAGAGGTTGATAATGTACTTGTCGGGCTATCCACTATCGGAGTAGTTGCAACTGGAGCGACTGTGATGAGTGGTGGAAGTGCTGCTCCTGTAAAAGGTGGAGTAAGTCTGTTAAAATTTGCCAAAAAAGCTGGAAAGATGCCAAAGTGGCTTGAAAAATTTGTCATAAAAAATGCCAAACAAGTCAAAAAAACCAAAGATATAAAACCGATAAAAAGTTTTTTTGAAGATATCTACAACACAACAAAAGCTTCAAACCTAAACACAACCATGAAACTTATGAGCAATGCACCCAACTTAAAAGCATTTAAAAACTCTCTTGGATTCGCAAAAGCATTTGGAAAAAAGAGTGGAGCTTTGACAAAGATATTAGGGAAAGATACAGTAATTTACTACCGTGTACTCAAAGATAAAACAAGTAAAAAAGCCTTTTTAAATGCTTCAACTTATGGAGAAAAGGGGATAAAAAGACTCGCAAAGACAGGAGAAAAAGGTTTTTTAAAAAGCTTGAAAGCCCCTGTCAAGGTTTCTCGTCTGACAAAGGTGTTGAGTAAAAATAGTGTGGATTTTTTAAAAAATATCTCGGTAAATATTTATATCTTGACGGCAATGGTTAGTTTGGTATTTTTTATCTGAATCGATATTGCAAAGCTTCCAAAATATCACTTTTCTGTATATCCCCATGTCCTTCTAAATCAGCTATCGTCCTTGCCGCTTTAAGTGTCTTGTTTATCCCTCTTTGACTAAGTTCAAAACGACTAACTGCACTATTTAAAATCTCTTGATTTTTATCATCTAGTAAACAGTACTTTTGAATCTCTCTATCATCGAGTTTTCCATTTAGTTCACTTTGACCTCGCTCTAGTTGCAGAGTAAACGCTTTTAAAACTTTGTTAAACATCTCTTTTGAGCTTATAGAGGACTTATCATTTGGCTGAACTTCTCCCATCTGTACATAGAGGTCGATTCTATCCATTAGAGGGCTAGAGAGGCGTTTTTTGTAGCGGCTTATCTCTAAGTCACTACATTTACACTCTTTTTGGATGCTAAGAAAATTTCCACAAGGACATGGATTCATAGCCGCTATAAACAGAAACTTAGTTTCGTATCGTACTTTTGTGTTTACTCTGGAGATGAGCACTTGATAATCTTCCAACGGTTCCCGTAGACTCTCTAATATTGTTTTAGGAAAATGAGGAATCTCATCAAAAAATAGTATCCCATTATGAGCCAGCGAAACTTCCCCAGTTTTTGCATTTTTACTTCCACCACCAAAGATACTAGCTCTAGTAGAGGTGTGATGAGGGGAACGCATCGCTCTTTCTGGCCTGAAGTCTGGCTCTTTCCCCTCAATCGCATCTAGCTTTGCTTTTTCCAATATCTCATCTAAACTCACGGGTGGCAATATAAAAAGAACCCTTTTTGCACTCATGCTTTTACCACATCCTGGACTTCCCTCAAAAAGTATGTTATGCATGCCAGCACTTGCGATAAGAGAGGCTCTTTTGGCACTTTCTTGTCCTTTTATCTCTTTGAAATCTAATGGAAATTCATCTGCAAAATAGTATTTTTTACCATTTATCACAATATATGAAAACTCTAATGACTCTCCAGATACAACTTTTTTGGCAGTTTTTGGATTGTTGAAAATTGCAATTGCTTCTTCAAGACTTTCACATGGATAGATTTCGAGATTTGGTATTTTACTCACTTTTTCCAAACTCTGTTTTGGGATGATTACTTTTTTGATAAGATTATCTTTGGCAAGTGAGAGAATTATCGCAAACAGAGTGGCTGTATCTTTTAGTTTTCCATCAAGACCCAATTCACCAAACGCCGTGAACGCTTCAAACTCAAATTCACTCTTTTGAAGTGCCACAAGCAAAGCGATAGGCAGATCAAAATGACTCCCCTCTTTCCTCAAATCTGAAGGTGATAAATTTACAGTAACTTTTTGTGGGGGAAATTTAAACTCAATAGCACTTAAGGCTGATTTGATTCTCTCTTTAGACTCTTGGATAGAAGTTTGAGCTAACCCAACAATCGCAAAACTAGGAAGTGCACGAACAAAAGCAACTTCAACATCCACTACTTTTGCATCAAAGCCATCAAGCGTAGCACACTGCATCCACTTCATAAGATTAACTTTTACCTTTTAGCTTCTTTTTCCAATCTTTTTCAAACTTTTTTCTTTTTAGATATGGGAGCTTCTCAATAAAAAGTTCCCCATTTAGGTGGTCACACTCATGTTGAAAAGCAATCGCCATCAAACCATCATACTCACAAGAGATAAGTTTTCCATCTCGTGTATGATACTCAACTTTAATCCACTCTGCTCGCTCTACATCTTCATAATACTCAGGAACACTTAGGCAGCCTTCTGTATAAAGTGTTGAACCTTTTTTTTCGATGATTTTAGGATTGATGACTTCTAACAAATCTTCTTTGACTTGGTTGTCCTCTTTATTTGGTAGGTTTATAATAAGGATATTGAGTCTCTTGGCAATTTGAATAGCAGCAAGTCCGATACCATTTTTAGCAACCATGGTTTCATACATGTCATCAAGAAGGGCATGTAGTTCGTTATTAAAATCTTCTACATTATGTGACTTTTGTTTTAAAAGTTTATTGGGGTAGGTTATAATTTCTCTAATCATATTATTAGCTTGGTAATACCTCTAAAGCACTGGCAATTATCTGTTCTCTTGTTTTATTTGGTACAATTTTAGATACTGCAAAATCAAGCTCTATATCAATGGTTTCTGAATCTACAATATAATTTGAAAAGCTGATCATCTGTTCAATACTCGCAATTGTTTTCTGTGCTTGATCCATATCTGTATGTTTTAAAATAAGGATAAAGATACCATCTCGCAAATGTGCGATAACATCACTTCTACGAGACCTTTTCAAAATCATTTTACCTACAGTTTTGATAATTAACTCTTTATCTCTAGTCAATCTCACATTTGTAAGTGAACCATGCTTAACCCTAAGTACTAAAAGTGTACTTTCATAGCCAAAGTTTTTAACATTTGCTTTTTCAGCATCAATAGTTTTAAAAAGATATTTTTTATTGTAAACATCATATTTTTTATCGAAGATACTTTCATTATTAAAATCTTTGATAACATTTGCCATTTTTGTGTATTGTTCTTTGAGTGAATTCTGCTGCTTCGTTAAAACTTTAGTGATTGCCTCTAAATCTTCCTCATATGAGACCAACGAAATCTTATTGTTGCCTCCTTTGGCCATATTCTCTTTTCGTGCTTTTGTTATTGTTCGGAGTTTATTGATTTTGGTATATACATTTGAGATGATATCTAGCATAGATTTAATTTGTATAAATCCTTCATTCATATTATTCTCAATTTTCGATACATGATTAAAATCTTCTACCTTTTCAAGCTCTAAGACACTATTTATATTTTGTCTTTGGCTCAAAGGCTTATCTTCTAATAATTTTTCAAAATATATAGCATAGTTTGCAGGGGTAGGCGGGATATTTTCTTTGATCATTTTATCAACAACCTGTTTCCCATAAAGGTTTACTTGTTTAAGAACCATGCTGTTTTGCGTTAAGGTATCAGAACGCATATCTTTGACAATAGTATCACCATCCAAAGTAGCACCTTCTGTGCCATCAGATTTTACTACACCATCTTTGTCTATACTATACAATTATCTTCCCTATTCTCTATGAAAAACTTTTTTCCATGACTTTATCAACAAGACCATATGCACAAGCTTCATGCGCACTCATAAAAAAGTCTCTTTCCGTATCTGATTCAATCTTTGCAAGCTCTTGCCCTGTCTGTTGAGATAAAATATGATTTAAACTATCTTTCATTCTCTGAATCTCTTTTGCTTGGATTTGAATATCCGTAGATTGACCTTGAGCTCCACCTGATGGTTGGTGAATCATAATTCTTGCATTTGGAAGTGCAAATCTTTTGCCCTTTGCCCCAGATGATAGTAAAAAAGCTCCCATAGAAGCTGCTTGTCCGATACAAATCGTGCAAACATCAGGCTTGATATAGTTCATCGTATCAAACATACTCATACCACTAGTGATAACACCACCTGGAGAGTTTATGTAAAGATAGATATCTTTATCTGGATCTTCTGCTTCAAGAAAAAGAAGTTGTGCCACAACCGTTGATGCTACAGCGTCATTTACTTCACCACTTAACATAATAATTCTATCTTTTAA
>DQTU01000342.1 GCA_015662615.1 Campylobacterales bacterium
ATGTTAATGGTATAGTGATGGCTATTTTGCACTATGTTTTTAGATGAAGGCTCTTTTTGTGATGTAGTGGTTGATTCACTCTTTTGAACTTTTTTGTTTAAAACTTCATCTATGTTTGTAGTTTTTGTGTCTGATGATATTAGTTTTTTCTTTCTCTCTTGGTTTTGTTCCCATTTTAAATACCGTGCAGGACTTTTTTGAGCCCAAGCAGGTACATTTTTTGCTACTGGTTGAGCGGTAGCAAGTGTTGCACCTATTGCAGTTGCTGTAACTACCTTTTTAGCACTCTGTCCTATCTTTTGGAGTGGTTTTTTCTCTTCATCTTTTTTCTCATCATCTCCAAAACCAAAAAAACTCTTTATGCCTCCAACTATTTTTCTAAACCAAGCAAATTTGCTTTCTAACCAATCAAAAGCCTTTCCCCAAGCTTTTACAATTAGTCCAAGCGGAGAATAACTAAAGACTTTTTTTATGAACTCCCAAGCTTTATGAATTCCATTTCTGAACCAATCAAATTTATTATATGCGTAAACAACACCAGCAACTAATGCAGCAAAGCCAGTAATTAGAAGTCCTATAGGATTAGCCATCAAAGCCCTACCAAGCCATAAAGCACCAGCTCCAGCCATACGAAACGCACCACCTAAAACCCCTAAAGTAGCACTAAGGCTACTACTAACCAAACCATAAACAGAAGTAACACCACTTAATAAAAGAGTTTTAGCACTTAACACCCCTTGCCACAATGAAAGTAGTTTTGTTTTTAAACTCACTATATCTAAAGTAGCTCCAAGAAGTGTAAAACCTATCCTAAGTTTTGTAATACCTCCTACTATGAAACTCCCAATATACCCAAACAATGCACTACTTACCACAAAAGATCCAAGTGCTACACCTCCGTAAGAGATAACCTTACCAAGTATTGGAAACTCTTCATTTAACTTAGCTATCCCATTAAAAAACTTTGCCAAATATTCAGCTCCAACTTGCAAAGGTGGAAGCACAACAGATCCAAGTGCAATGCCAATCTTCGTCAAAGAGTTACCTAAAAGTTGTAGTTTATTTGCAGTAGTAGCACTTCTATTTTCAAACTCTTTTTGCATACTCCCAAGATAGTCGCTCTCATTAGCGGTTAAGCGTAAAGCCTTCTTATAGTTTTCAAGTCCACTAACTAAGAGTGCTATATCATCGCTATATTCAGCACCGAACATATCGGTTAGCACTCCCATTTGAGCCTGTTTATCAAGCCTCTTTAAACTCTCTAAAACCATCATAATGGCTTTTTGTGGATCATTTTTTATAGCCATCTTTATCTTTACAGAATTAAGCCCCAGCGCTCTAAGCCCATCTTGGAACTTCTTGCCTTGCTTATCGGCAGTGTTTAACTTAGTTAAGAGTGCATTTATAGCAGTTGCAGCCACTTCAGGTGGTTTTCCCATCGCTAAAAATGCATCGCTTAACGCACTTGCTTCCTTGCTGCTTAGTCCAAACATCTTCGCAGTTCCGCCGATACGGCTTAAAACTTCAATCATATCTTTAGCTTTTGCGGCGGTATTGTCGCTTAGATGGTTTAACGCATCACCAAGCTTTGTAACTTCACTTAGACTCAACCCATATACATTCATAAGCTTAGCTACACTATCACCCGCCTCATTTGCACTCATATCAAAAGCAGTACTCATCTTTGCTACAACTTTGGTAAAATCTATAAGCTTATCTTTGCTAATGCCCAGTTGCGCACCACTTGCAGCGATACTTGCCAACCCATCAGCAGCAATTGGTATCTTTGTGCTAAGCTCTTGCAGTGCATTACCAAACTTTAATGTCTCATCTTTGCTTAGATTTGCAACCTTTACAACATCTGCCATTGCGCTTTCAAACTCTATGGCTTTTTTGATCGGAAAGGCTACAGTTGCACCTATGGCTACAGTATCAAAAAGTTTACTTTTAAACTTCTCTCTTTTTGCCTCTATGCCTTCTATCTTTACTTTTAATCCATTTAATTTCTCTATGCTTTTTCCAAGATGTAAAATTTTTTTATCTGAACTCTCTATCTTTTTGTTTAAATCTTCAAATTTTTGTGTTATCTCTAATCTTCTTTTACTAACCTTAGCTATACGCAGATCAACACTTTTAAGCTCTCTTTGTAACCTCTCTATCTTGCTACTATCGGTAGTAATTTTTAATTCTAAATTTAGCTTATCTTTTAACTTTTCAAGTCTTTTAAGCTCATTTTCGGCAGCAATCAAGCCCTTTTTGTACCTGTTGCTATCTTCAAAAAGTTTCACTTTTTTACTGTTTAGTTTCTCTATTGCGCTACCAAGATTATCTATGCCACCTAAAAGGCTTGTAACACCTTTTATAGCACCGCCGACAATAGATGTAAAAACTAACTTCAATTCAAGCTCTTTCATGGTATAATTTTCCTTATGAAA
>DQTU01000229.1 GCA_015662615.1 Campylobacterales bacterium
AGTGAATATTAAAGATCTTCAGACTGTCACAAACGATACACTAAAAGAGGTGCGTAACTATGATGTGATTACGCCAGATTTTTTTTCGGATACTTTCTATAATAAAGCGACACAGATAGATACCAATTTAGATAAAGAGATGATTGAAAGAAATAGTACTGAAAGCATCCTTGATAAAGTACTTCGTATTCAAAAAGAGACCAAAAATCATACAAACGAGCTTAAAGACAATATTGATTTAGCTGCGATTGCTATAGAAGCAAAAGATAATAAAGGTTTAGGCGAAGTCAAAAATAATATTGACGATCTCTACCAAAGAATTCTACATCTTGAAGAGCAAGTATATCTAGATGAACTAACAAAAGTACAAAATAGAAAATGGCTATTTGAAAATATACTTATTAACAATACTTTTAAAAATGATGGTGCATTAACTTTTATAGACATTGATAAATTTAAAGTAATTAATGACAACTATGGACATGTTGCTGGAGATAAAGTTCTTGTTATGATTGCACAACTTACCACTCGTTTGGTAGGTTCAAAAACGGTACGATATGGTGGTGATGAATTTATAGTAGTTTCTGAAAATTCAGATAGTATAAAACAAAAAAAGTTTTTTGATACTATAAACAGTAATTTGGCTAAAAAAGCTTTAACCTATCAGGGTAACTCTTTTAAAGTGGGAATCTCTTTTGGTTCTATTGATTATAAAGCAGGTGATAATTTCCATGATGTGATTGAAAACGTAGATAAAATGATGTATGAGCATAAAAAAGCTAGAGCAGAGCGTGTATAATTCTCGCGCGCTCAAAATCCTCTGAAATCTGTTTTTTTAAAAGCTCTAAATTATCAAACTTCCTATTATCTCGAATATGTTCTATAAAAATAATCGACACCTCCCCATTTACCACTTCTAGCTCTTCATCTAAGAGGTGAGTCTCTATAGAAAAGTTTCCATCTGTTGAAAGTCGCTTTCCGATAAAAGAGGCTGAAGGATAACTTTTATTTGCAATTTTTGTAATTGTTGCATAAACACCCTCTTTGGGAATTAAAAAATCTTCTACTTTTAGATTTAGTGTAGGAAAAAGTTTTTTAGCACCAATACCTTGACCTTTAATGACACTACCTATAATTTCATAATTTCGCCCAAGCAGTCTATTTGCCTCTTTTATTTTTCCGACTCTTAGGAAATCACGAATTATTCTTGAATGTACTGAAACCCCTTCAAAAAACACCTCTTCAACGATAACAACATTACCCTCAAAAAGTCTTTTAAGATCTTGAGCATTAGCATGGGCACATTTACCAAAACGAAAATCATACCCGACAACAATCTTTTTAAGATTTATAAATTTGTTTTTTAAAAATGCGATAAATGATTCAGCACTCAAATCTCTAATCTCATCAAATGATAAAAAAATACACTCCTGTTTCAGATAACTACATCGATGCCCTTTTGGCGTTAAGGATGCAGTTTTTTTATCAATAACAATTAAGGCGCCTGTATCAGTCAAATGTGAGATAAGTTTTTGATGTGCGAGATGAAGTCCGTCAAATCCTCCAATAGCAAGAGAATCTATCTGATCATTTTTTAAAATAGTAGAAAATCTCTTCATTTCCAGCTTTGCCTTTTACGGTTGAGTACTCTTTTATAAGCTGTTTCCAACCTAAAGCAAGAGTGAGTTGCTCAAATTTTGTTAAGGCTAAAATGATAGCTTCTGAATCCTTAACAACACCCTTTTTATCTCTTTTGACATTGCGTCCGACTTCAAATTGCGGTTTAAAAAGAACCACTATCTCACTGCATGAGAGCCTATCTATATCCTCTAAAATGTAGGAAACACCAACAAAGGATACATCACAAGTCACAAACTCAAAACAGTATTCACTTTGAAAATCTCTGATATTGGTTTCTTCATAGCTTTGTACCCTTGGATCATCTTTGATACTCTGATGTAACTGATCTCTGCCAACATCGACAGCTGCCACGCTTTGTGCACCACATTCACAGAGGACTTGGACAAAACCACCTGTACTGCTTCCTATATCTAAACATTTTTTATTACTAACCTCTATCTCTTGTGAAAGTAAAAAGGATTTGAGTTTTTCAGCCGAACGTGAAACATAAACCACATCTTCTAAGATTTTAACTATTTCATTTTCAATTTTATAGGAGGGTTTTGTGATGATTTTATTGTCTACTTGTACTTTTCTATTGAGTATAAGTTCATGTGCTTTGTTTCTGCTGGTTGTGTAATGATTTGTATGGAGGTATTTATCTAATCTCATCTGCTCTGTTTTAGAAGGTTTTTTACATTTATGTAACAATTTGTTCTAAAATACCTTATATTTCATTAAAAAAAACTTAAATCCAAACAATTGCAGTCAAAAAACTAAACAAAAAACAAAATCATTCGATTTAGTAGTATAACAAATTTAAAAAATAGGGACAAAGATGAAAGTAGCAAACAAAGAAATCGCAGCAGCGATCAACAAAACGCCATCGGCAATATCGTATCTAAAGAAGAACAACTATGAGGAGTTTTTGATTTTAAAACTTGGTGTATTATGTAACAAGTTAAATCTTGATAATGAAGATTTAATGGCTATGTATTCACTTAAGCAAATAGAATTGAAAAGAGTTGCTTCATAAAATAGTTTTGATCTTTTGAGGGGGAGATCAATACTTTATACGACTCAGATATAATCCATTTGGCACAACTACTCCAGTAGAGTGCCTTTTGACTAGGGTAAGTTGTTCTTTTAACGCATCAACTGTAAGCCTCTTATCACTAATTTCTAAAAGAAAATGAACCATCATTCTAATTTGACTTCGCAGATATCCATTTGCTTCAAATGAGAAAACATAAAACTCTTTATGTTTATAAAATCGAGCTTTGTAAATTATCCTTCGTGACTGTTTCTGACTACCTTTTGATTTTTTAAAATATTCAAAATCATGTTCACCTTCAAAATATTTTATCGCCTCTTCAATTGAGCGTTCATCAATAGTCGGCACAAAAAGTATATAAGGGGCTAAAAAGACCGATGGAACCTTAGTGGAGATAAGATAACGATAAACTCTTCTTTTAGCACTGTATCTAGCGTGGAAGGTCTCATCAACAACTTTTATCTCTTTGATATAGATATCAGGTAGAGATTTTTGATTTAACATATATTTTAGCTTTTTAAGGTCATTCCAAAACTCAGGTATCTCAAAATGAATCACTTGATTTGTCGCATGTACTCCAGTGTCCGTACGCCCGCTAGCATGGATTTTTGTATCAATTTTTAGTGATTTTAAAATCTTATCTAATTTATTTGCAACAGTTTTCACTCCACTGTTTTGCATCTGATATCCGTTGAATTGACTTCCATCGTAAGAAAGTGTGACTTTTACTTGCATCAATACCGAGAGAGTATTTTTTTATGAAACACGATGTGTGAAGCGATGTAAAAAACCAAAAATACTAAACCCGTCCCAAAAAGTGGAATTTTTGAAGCTACCTGATACACAATAAAATAATAGAGTAAAACTACGATGAACATATTGAGATAAACATTTGGGCTCTCATGTCTTAAGTTGGCAATTCCAAAGGAGATAGCAAAAAGATAAGAGACTAATGGAAAAAGTGCGATTAAAATTGCTAGTGACAAATTACGAGCTCTCTTTTTATTAACAACTGCTTGATACCAGTACTCAAAAATAGCATCCGTTCTGATCTCTTTTGTATCAGGATTGTACGAGATTTTTAACTTTTCATAATCTATCTGCTTGAGTTCATCATCTTTCAAACTATAGACAGATCCACTTTTGAGACCAAGTTCTAAGATAGCACTATTTTTATCTATCGCTGCACTATTTGCCAGTATAAAAGTGTCTCCGCCTTTTGCATCTCGCTCATAAAGAACAATGTTTTCATATCTATCTTTACCATCAAGTTTATTGACAAATACATTCCAAGTAGCAAATTTCTGTCCAAATTCACTCTCTTTGATATTAATCTTCGCTTCAAGTTTTTTATGTTCTAAAAAGTTTTTACCAAGTTGTTTTGAGATAGGAATAAAAAAGATTGCATTGACAAGTAACAATAGAGACAGTGCACCGGAGAGATAAAAAAAGACTCTTGAAATCTTCTTTGGACTCAAACTCATAGCAAATAAAACTATACTCTCATTATCTTTAGACATCTTAAGTATCGCCATCGTCAAAGAGATGAAAAAAGTTACAGGCAAAACATATGTAATGACTTCTGGAAGAAGATAAAGATACATCTCAAAAAGGTCGGTAAAACTTATGGAAAATAGAAGTGTAAATTTTGAGATTCTAATAAATGTGATAATCGTAACAAGAAAAAATAGGATAAAAAATAGAGAAAGAAACGATTGGAAAAACACACTCAATACATGTTTACTGACTTTTGTCATCTAACGCCTTAATGGGATTTAAAGTTAATTATATCCCATAAACATTAAACATAAACTCTTTAAAGAAATCCTCAAACATATAAACTATAAAAAGTGCAAATGCCAAAAACGGGATAAAAGGAACTTCATAATCTTTCTCTTTGATATAGATAAAGACTGGAAGTGCGATAACTGCTGATAAAAATATCGCAAAAACTCCAAGTTTCAATCCTACCATAGCACCAATTGTTGCTGCTATCATAATATCTGCTTCTCCAAGTGCCTCTTTTTTGATGGCAAATGAGACATAAAAGCGAAGTAAGGCAAAACCACCAGCAAAGATAAGTGCATTGGTAAGGTTTGTTAAAATTGCTGGAGTTGCAAAAATGGCTAAAGTTAAAGCTCCAAGATTTAAAGAATCAGGAACTGCTTTGTATCGTAAATCGATTAATGAGAGACCAAGAAGCAAAGCAAATACAAGTCCAGCGATAAGTCCATAAGGGATATTTTCAAGTTTATAGTAGACAACACCAAAAAGAATTGCTGTACTAAGCTCAATAATTGGATATTGAATAGAGATTTTATCTTTACAAAAGTAACATTTCCCCCCTAAAATAAGCCATGAGAAGAGTGGTATATTGTGCCACCATTTTAGTTTATTGTTACATGAGGTACAGTGAGAGCCTGGAAATACGATACTCTCCTCTTTTGGAATCCTCAAAATCAAAACATTTAAAAAAGAACCAAACAGAAGTCCAAATAAAACTAATATACCACCTTCAACCATCATCATCTACTTTACTCCACCAAATCTTCTCTCGATATGTTTAAAACTATCAATCACACTATCTAACATATCAGCTGTGAAATCAGGCCAAAGTGTATCTGTAAAAAAGAGTTCACTATAAGCGGCCTGCCACAAAAGATAGTTAGACAATCTCTTATCTCCACCCGTTCGTATCAGTATATCGACTGGATCCATATCTTTTGTATCAAGAAGATCATCAAAGCTCTGTTCATCTATCTTGCGACCTTCTTTTATCGCCTTATTAACCGCTCTTACTATCTCATTTTTTGAACCATAATTTACCGCTAAAACTTGTGTGAGCCCATCAAAGCGTGCTGTTTTTTCTTTGGTGTAGGCTATGCGTTGCTTCAAACTATCAGGTAACTTATCTAAATCACCAATCGTTTCAAATTTGATATTGTTTTCCATAAAAAGTGAAAGCTCGTTTTTCAGATATCGATCCATAAGTTTCATCAAAAAACTCACTTCTGTTTCAGATCTTTTCCAATTTTCTGTACTAAAAGCATAAAGGGTGAGATACTTAAGCCCCATGTTCGAGGCATGGATGGTAAGTTCTCGAACCCGTTTTGCACCCTCTTCATGTCCTGCTATTCTCTTTAAAAAACCCTGTTTTTTTGCCCATCTACCATTTCCATCCATGATGATTGCAATATGTTTTAATTCATTCATCCCTACCCCCTCGTATCTAAAAGTGAAGCTGAAAGCTCATATATTGGCTCAATATTTTTATCTTTTTTATACAATAAACCTTCTAAATCTAAATATTCCAACTCATTTTTCAAAAATGCTAAACTCTCTTCATAAAAAAGTGATAGAGATACTTTTCGTTCTCCATTGATTACCGACACAACTCCTTCAACTGGTCCTAAATTTTCAAAAGCAGCATAAAAGTCAATTTTCGCATCCTCTTTAGAATCCAAAGTTGATTTTTTTCGCTTTTTAAATTGAAACATGGTGCTTTGATTTCCCTCTTTCAAGACCATTGTAAAAACATTTTCATTTAGCGCTGCTATCATGTTGGTAAGGGTCATAAACTCATTTTTAGAGACAGATTGAGAGAGTCGCTCTAAAAGAACCATTTTAAGTTCAGCTTTTGGGTTCTCCTTGGTGATAAGTTCTTGAAGTTTTGCACTATTTAATTCTGGTAAAAAGTTCTTTCTCTGCATTTGGAGAAGTTTCGGTTTTTTAAGAAGCTGGGAAAGTGTGGGAGCGGTATTGAGGTCTTCTTTCATAACACCCCAATATTTACTACCCACATCCAAAGCCATGGCACTTTTGGTTTGTAGCTCTCTGTTTCCAATTTTTAAGGTATATTGGTTTTTATCACCTTTGTCTAAAACATCAATCGTTATAGGCAAAACTGAATTAAATCGTTTTGTTTTTAGATTTGCTAAAAGCGTTTCGATTTTTGCAATATTAACAATTTGAGAAATCATTCTCCTGAATTCTCTTTTAAAGTCTCTAAAAGCCTGAATGAGATATCAAGCTTTGAAGCTGTACCTAAATCCACCTCAGCATCTTTGGTAAAAAGCGTAATAGCGTTTGTGTCACTTCCAAAAGCATGGTCACTAACATAGTTTAGACACACTGCATCTAAGTTTTTGTTTACAAGCATGTTTTGAGCACTATTTTTTCCCGTCTCTTTATCCATCTCAGCTTTAAATCCAACCGCAAAAATTCCATCTTTATTGACACTATCTAAGATATCGATATTTTTCACTAACTCTAAATTCCAAACATCACCAATCATCTCTTTTTTCATCTTTCCAGATTGTGGATATTTTGGCTTATAATCACTCACAGCACTTGCCATGAAAAGATATGGCTTTTTCTGGACAAGTTCAGGAACAGAATCATCCATCAAAGTGGCATTGGTCATAACCCCTTTTTTAGAGACTCTTATGGCATCTACAAGATACTCATGTAACTCGTCTGAGCTCTCTACATCCAACTGATAAATTCCCTCAGGCAAATCATCAAACTTTTTAGTGGTTAACAAACAGACATCCGCACCTTTAAGATACAGAGCCGTTGAGAGTGCCTTAGCCATCTTTCCACTTGAGAAATTTGAGATAAAACGAACATCATCAATTTTTTCGATAGTTCCGCCGCCAGTAACAACAACACGGCGGTTTGTCCAAAAATCATCTTTTTTTAGGATTTGTGCTGATTTATAGAAGATATCTTCAACCTCAGCCAAAGCACCCTCTCCCTCATCTCCACATGCTAGTAGTTTTTTGATAGGCTCTACCACTTCAAAATTGGTAAGTTTTAACATTTTCAAAGAACCTTGGGTAATCGTATTTTTATACATAACCGTATTTGCAGCAGGGGCTATGAGCTTTTTATATTTATAGGCAAGAACTGTTTGGGTTAAAAGGTTATCTGCAATTCCGTTTGAGATTTTATTGATCGTATTTGCCGTTGCAGGAGCGATAACAAAAAGGTCTGCCCATTTTCCGATGTCGATATGGTTGTTATCGTTTGCCCAGCTTTCAGTTTCATTGGTTAACACGACATTTTCACTAATTGCTTCAAAAGTTAGAGGTGCTATAAATTTCATAGCACCCTCTGTCATAATGACTCGAACTTCTGCACCTGCTTTTATATAGAGTCGTATTAACTCTAAAGCTTTATAAATCGCAATGGATCCAGTAACACCAAGTAATATTTTCTTATTTCGTAGTATAACTACTCCTTTTAATGTCTCCGTCGTCCGTGCTAACGCACATGGACTCTGGTTCCGAACCTAAAAACGACAAATTCTTGTCATTTTTTTAACGGTTCTCATCCTTGAAAAATTTATGGAAAAACCCCTCTACCGTTTTCATGTTGGTTCTACTAATCGCTAAAGAGCCCTCTTTAATATCTTTATTTACCGTAGTTCCAGCTGCAACCATGACATTATCTTCAATGGTAATAGGAGCAACGATCTGCGTATCACTTCCTATAAAGACATTTTTTCCAATTATCGTTTTATACTTATTTTTACCATCATAGTTACAAGTGATCGTACCCGCTCCTATGTTGGTTCCTTCATCTATTTCACTATCTCCAAGGTAGCTTAAATGCCCTGCTTTTACACCTTTAAGCGTTGACTTTTTAATCTCTACGAAGTTTCCGATATGCGTATCTATCAACACACTCTGAGGTCTTACTCTAGAGATGGGACCTACACTTGAATTTTCAATTGTACTATCTTCTATAACAGAATTTGCTTTGATATGTGAGTTTATGATTTTTGCACCACTTAAAAGTGTCACACCATTTTCGATAATTGACTCACCTTCTATCTCTACATCAGCATCCATGTAGATAGTGGCAGGAAGTCTCATAATGACACCAGCATCCATGAATCTCTTTTTGATACGGTTCTGCATAATTTCTTCAGCAGTTGCCAAATCATATTTTGAATTTACCCCTTTAAAATTTTCCTCATTTACATATAAAGGAGCAATTTTAAATCCGTCATTTTTTGCAAACTCAACCACATCAGTGATATAGTACTCTTCTTGTGCATTGTCATTACTAAGTTTGGGAAGATACTTTCCAAGCATGTCATTTGCAAAAAGATAGATTCCAGCGTTAACTGTTTTTATCTCTTTCTCTAGATCACTTGCATCTTTCTCTTCTACAATTTTAACAACTTCATCTCCGTCGATCACAACTCTACCATATCCACTAGAGTCATCCATCTTTATAACACTCATCACGATATCGCCATCAAGTTGTGCAAATTTTTCAAGCTCTTCAGACTCGATTAAAGGCATGTCACCATTGAGTACTAAAACTTTATCATGCGTTGTTTCTATATTCATAACCGCTCCACCCGTTCCAGGGTATTGAGCATGGTCTTGAATCACAAATTTAATATCATCAAAATATTTTCGCATCTCTTTTTCAACTAACTCTGCTTGATGGTATAAAATAACCGTAATATCGTCACTTAATCTCTTTGCTTCAACTATTGAGTAGTAAAGCATCTCAAAACCTGAAACCTTATGAAGAACTTTTGGCTTGGATGATTTCATCCGTGAGCCTTTTCCTGCTGCTAATATAATGACTGAAATATTTGACATATTTTATAACCCTCTTAAGAAATTAAAATAATTTATTTTTTTATGATTTTATAGGTATGATTATACTTTTAAAAGATAAATTAATACTTATTTTAAACTATATCGTACAAATTACTAAATGTTTTACGCATTTTACCGATATTTGTAGAAGAATGAAATTATTTAAACTAAAGAGGTAATTGTAACAATGGATTTAGGTAGTGTAATAGGATTGGTTTTAACCCTTGGTTTGCTCTTGGGTGCAATGGCAATGGGTGTGGGGTTAGGACCATATGTTGATATCCCCTCTATACTAATCGTGTTTGGTGGAACGGCAGGAACGCTTCTTATCGGTTTTAAGATAGAGCAGATAAAAGCATTTGGTAAAATTTTCATGGTAGCAATCAAGCCCGCTATATATGATCCCAAAGCTCTTATTGCAAAACTTGTTGACTTCTCTACCAAAGCTAGAAAAGATGGTATTTTAGCACTTGAAGGTGATGTAAATACAGAGGAAAATGAATTTCTGAAAAAAGGTCTGGGTATGGCCATTGATGGAAATGAACCTGATATCATCCGAGATCTGCTTGAAATCGATATGGAACAGACTGACGTAAGACACAAGACAAATGCCTTAATGTTTGGGCAACTTGCGGGATTTGCAGGAGCAATGGGAATGATTGGAACCCTTATCGGTTTGGTTGCGATGCTTTTAAATATGGCTGACCCTGCAGCGATAGGACCAGCAATGGCAGTTGCACTCCTTACCACCATGTACGGTGCCATGCTTGGAAATATCATCGGCGGACCAGTTGAGAATATCTTGACGCTAAGAAATACAGATGAGATGGTCATCAAAACACTTATCATAGAAGGCATCATGTCCATTCAAGCGGGTGATAATCCAAGAGTTCTCGAAGCAAAACTATTAGCATTTCTAGCTCCAAGCGAGCGAGAAAGCCAATTTGATAAATAAGAGGAGGAACTAATGGGTAAAAAGAAAAAGTGTCCAGAACCGGATTGTCCCAAATGTCTTCCAGGATGGCTGGCTGCATTTGGTGACCTGATGTCACTACTCTTATGTTTTTTCGTTCTCCTTCTCTCCATGTCAACTATGGATGCTAAAAAAGTTCAAGAAGCTGTTGGTTCACTTTCAGGGGCGCTAAGTGTTCTAGAGGGTGGTACAAAAACTGAAATCAGCCAAGAGCGTCAACAAGAGACAACACCAATTGATCAAGATGATGAAACTGCACAAAAAATCAAAACCATGAAAAGAACGATTATCGAAGTTAATGAGATGATGAAAAAGGGTTCAGCTGATGGAAGTGAGATAACACTACACGAGAGTGAAGATGGTTTTATGATACGCCTTCCTGCTAAACTTCTGTTTAAAGCCGGTAAAGCAAAAATTGAAAATGAAGATGCCATTCTGTTTTTAAAAAGAATCGCACTCATCATTGACAAACTGCCAAAACATTTACATATCAATATCGTGGGACATACAGATGATTCAGCGATGGAAAATATAGGACTCTATCGTGGAAATTGGTCACTCTCCGCTGAAAGGGCGATATCCGTAGCGCATCAACTTATCAAAAGTGGCATTCCAGAAAAACTTATAACCGCTGGAGGTAAAGCTGAATTTGAACCTATTGCATCAAACCTGACTGTTGAGGGTAAAGAGAAAAATAGGAGAGTTGAGTTATACTTTTTCTCTAAAAATAAGAGTGATAAAGAGGGTGCTCAAAAGAGTATTCTTGATGGTGTTCCATCTAAATAACTCTGAAGAGTAAAATCTCTCCTAGAGACAGTTAATGTTTCAATTCAAAAAATATTTTTTATGAAGTTACAACAGATTTGCTTTTTTCGTATAAAAGTTCAGGGTCTAGATCAAGTTGATTATCCCATTCGATACTATCAAATGAAACTCGTACTGTTTTAAACATTTTTTTATTTTTCAATTCTTGAAATTTGCCTATCTCCAAATAGGGATTTATATCAAATATTTTTTC
>DQTU01000005.1 GCA_015662615.1 Campylobacterales bacterium
TTATTCATTCTGCCAGCACCAGAACCATCTCTAATCCCTTGACCTTGAGGTTTTCCTCTATCTGCCATATAAGTTGCTCTCTCTTCAGGGGTCATGGCTAAAAGTCTGCTTTGCATTTCTGCTCTAAAAGCATCTCTCTCTTCTACAGCAATTGTCCCTCTTAAAGCATTAAGCTCATCCATTGTCATTTGTGAATAATCCGCTGCCATTAAACTCATAGTTGTTAAACTTATTGCTAATAGTATTTTATTTGGTGTGTTCATTATTCATCCTCCTTATTGATAAATTGCTAACATATTGTTAAATGCATTGAGATGTTTATAGCTACTGTTTAGCAAATTAGTGTAAACTATTTTTAAATCCTCTGGCACTCCAGCTGCTAGAATTTTTTCTAAATCAGCGATATCTGTCTCTTCTATTGCTACCCCAACTTCAAGTGCATCTACCAATGAGAGTGTACCTTTTGTAATCAGTTGATCATACAGTGCTTGAAGATCACTATTTTCAAAAACACCTCTTGTTTCAGTTGATGGCGCTTCTAAACTATACTTGTCTACTAAGAGTTGTATAGTGTCCATATGTCTTTGCTCGGATCTGACAATATTGGTAAACACTCTAACTCCCCAAGTAGTATAAAGATGCTCATAAAGATCTCTTGCTAATTTTTCCTCTTCAAGCATAAAGATAAGATCCTCTTTTTGGAGATCAGTAAGTTCACTAATTGGTATAGTGTTAAGTAGCGTACCATCTTGCAGTTGTGACTGAAGAATTTGTTGATCGACCAGACTCAAATCAGATGCACCCAATGCCATAATGCCAGGTCTATTCATAACTACTGCTTCAAGATCTGCTATACTTTGTGTGCTTCCTTTATAGTTATCAATTCTACCCTGAATTTGACCTCTGATATTGTCAACTTGTGTTCCAGATAGATTTAAAGGTGTAAGGTTGTTGTTCAAACAATAAGCATACATTTCATCAGAAAGTGCTGCAATAGCTCTATCAGTAGTTGGCGTTTGATTATCAATTTGATCAGCACTAAGTCCATACTCGGTCATGAGCATTGTTCGAATCTCAGAATTACTTGCAAGGGTACTTGCCATAGTAACTACACTACCTTGCTGTGCTTGGAGTGAATACTGTAGTCTTGTTTCGCCTACATCAATTGCACCGTTTCTGTTGACATCTATAAAGCCGCCATCTACTGTGATAGGATGTACAGCCTCTGTGGCAAAACGATATTTACCAGCACTTACAAATGTAGCTTCCTCGCCATTTGCATCAATTACCAATGCACCATGCACCGGACCTCTCTCTACAGTAATTTCTGTACCACTGGTTGATACTGGATCTGTACTGTCACTATCTCCGCAACCTACTAAAAGTAGAGCTGCAACTGTTGAAATCATAAGATATCTATTTAGCATCTTGTCTCCTTTAATATTTAAGATGTTGAAATTATAAAATATATTTGTTACTTGGACGTTACCCAAATATTCAAAAAACATCGTTTGAAGCAACAATTAATTAATATTTTTAACTTATAATTTTAAAATATTTAATTTTTAAGGAGGATAAGATGAAGTCACTATTGCAATTTTTTGTTGAGTATATTATATTTGCTGTTCTCTTTATACTACTACTTTTTTTTACAGCTGTATTTAGACTCTTTTTTTGGTTTTGCGATCAATTTATACAGGATATCTCTAAAAATCCATCCCAACAACACCAAACTAAAAAAAGGTCTGGAAAGGGTAATGAGTATGCATGAAGTTTGCCATAACTCATCTTCTACCCCTTTGTGGTTGAACTCGTATTGGTCTTTGTAACGGTTGACTATGAGGGATGGCTTGGTTGTCATATGTCGGGTCTGTTTCGATTTATCTGATTTTCTTGTTTAAAAGAGACCCTTAACTCTCTTATAGCATTGGCTCTAGTCTCTTTATTTCTTAAAAGTCTTTTGAACTTTTTAGATGGTGTAAGTATAAAGGATGTTTGCTACTTAGATGTTACTCAAATGGATACTAAAAA
>DQTU01000201.1 GCA_015662615.1 Campylobacterales bacterium
ATGAAAATTCGGTTAAGATTGTAGCATAAGCTGAGAAATTTTGAAGGGAATTAGATTTTTTTTGAGTTGTCTTGACTTTTGGGGTAGTATAGAGTTTCATAAAAATTATATTAAAACTTTGAAAAGCGATATTGGGTTTTTTAGAAATGAAGCAAAAACACTACAGCTGAAGGCAAAATATCCACTTGAAAAGCAGACAAAAGATTTACAACATGAGGGAGAGATGTTAATTCTAGCGATAAGTAAGCATAATCAAAAGATATGGCAAGAGCGAACAGAAATTTTGAAACTTCTGTTAAAATTGCAAAATATTAGTGGGGTTCAAATCTTGCCTTCTCAGACGGTAAATAACTCTATCTCTGTATCGCGAACATAGCAGAGATAGGCATCAACATCTTTGTCCACGATTTTTGTAATTGCATTTTTATAATGCACAACTTGTGTAACATGTTCATTTTTTCTAGTTTGTGAGCTTTTATAATCGATAACAATCCACTTATCCTCATGTTCTATAAGTAGATCAAGCTGTTTAAGTTCACCCTTAAATGAAATAGGCTGCTCTTTAAAGACTTTTCCATTTACAAGTGAGAGAAAAGGTTGATGAGATAAGAGCCCTTCTACTCTTTTTTTAATCTCTTCACAGCGATGGGGTTCTAAAAATATTTCATATCGGTTCTTCATAGCCCAGTAGGCATCTTCGATATGCTCATGTTTAAATGATTCTATAATTTCAAGCATGTAGTGAAGTGCAAGTCCAAAGTGCATCGCTTCAAAATCTTGCTTTTTACTCTTTTCAGCTTTTAATTTTTCTTCTTGAAGCCCTAGTTTCATTTTTTCATATTTTAACTCTGCTTTAGCCTGCATAGATTTTTCTATTTTAGTCGCTGTAATTGCACCGATTTCACTGTTGGTTAGGCAAAGCAGGGAAAATGATGAATCTTTCTCATTTTGACACACTACAAGTGACTCTTTAGCTCTTGTGAATGCAACATAGAGAAGGTTTAGTGCATCTTCTGCTGAGAGTTTTTTTTCTGCTTCTAGTGCATTGGCATATTTTTTATCAAAGTAGTCTCTGTTTTTGATACGAACATGGATATCTTGAAGTTCAATGTCATTATATTCAAAAATTAGTGAGGATCTATCAGCACCTTTCTTTTTAAAACGGTCACTGACTATCACATGGTCAAACTCCAAACCTTTTGATTTATGGATGGTTAAAATCTTTATTCCTTCCTCTTTCTTTGAAGGAGAATCAACGCTTAACGCTTCTGATTCAAATAAAAAGGCTTCTATATCTTTGTAGTTTGAGATAAGCTCTAAAAATTTAAAAAGTGCTTTATTGTTACTGTATAGTTTAAAGTTGTTGATGATGTTTTTAACCAGTGTTAATAAATTTTGATGTCTGTTAAATTGAGAGATATCAAGTTTCTCATCCCATGCTAAACCAAGAGCTGTTAGAAAATTTGCTTTGTACAGCTCATGTTTAAAGTAGAGATATTTTAAAAACTCTATGATAGCAGAAACAATAGGGTCATTAATCAATTTTGAGCTAGTTTGTGTTGTGATTTTTAGACTATCATCTTTGTCCAATAGTGCCTCTTCAATGACAAATGCATCACTATTGGTATAAGTAAGGATTGCAATATCTGTGGGGTTTATCCCTGATTCTAAAAGCATAAATGTATTTTCAACGATTTCTTCAAGCAGTTCTTCCGATGTTGACACTTTTACAAAACCTTTTGTTGCATCGCCCATAAAGTGTTGGTCTTTATATCCCGTTATTTTATCTCTAAAACTATCATTTACAAAATTGACGATATTTGCATGGCTTCGGTAATTGGTAGTAAGTGCCAAAAGTGAAACATCATAATCTCTTTGCACATGATGAAAAAGCTCTTTTGCTCCTCCACGAAAACGGTAGATGGATTGTTTGATGTCACCTACATAAAAGAGTGTTTTAAATGCTTTTGTGCCAATTCCCGAACTTATCTCATCTAAAATAGGCTCTAGGATTTTGTATTGGATGACATTGGTATCTTGAAACTCATCTATGAGGATATGGTCTATCTTTGCATCTAGTCTAAAGTAGAGAAATTCACAATCTATGTTTTCACGAAGTAGTTCAAAAACGCTATTTGTAACATCATTGAAAGCTAGTTTGTTTTGTGCGATATTTTGTGCTCGTTTACTCTCTTTGTATATCTTATAAAGTTCCATGTAGCTCTGTTTGAGATAAACATCTTTGTTTGTGAAGTATATAGTTAGTGCTTTTTTTAGCTCTTGAAAAATCTCATCAACACGAGGTGTAAAACAGTTTCTAAACCAGTGATATTCTAAAGTATCTTTTAAAATCCAAGTTTTCTTCAAAAGGTCATCAAAATCTTTAACAAAGATAGCTTTTTTAGCGCTATCTGAAAGTGTATCACATGAGAGGAACAAGTCTTCAAGTTGTCTTGCAAGTGCTAAAATTTCTCTTTCATTATTTGGACTACCCTCTTTTATTGTGATATTCTTAAGTTCGCCATCTTTAGCATAGAGGTTGTCCAAAAATGTGAAGATAGAGCCTAGTTTTTTACTCTCACGAACGGCAAATTTGATAAGGTCTTTATATTTATCTTGTTGCTTTACTCTTCTCAAAAAGCTTTCGATAAATTTTTGTTCATCTGCATCCTCCTCGATTTGGAAGTCTGGCATGAGTGCAAGATTTAGTGAAAATTTTCTTAAAATTTGTGTGAAAAATTTATCAATAGTAGAGATTTTCAAATCACTTTGTAAAAAGTTATTGTAAATTTTTGCACGCTTGGTTAGGATTTCATCTTTTGATAAACCCGTAGTTTTACTTATCTCGTCAAGTTCTGCATCTCTGTTTGGATATTCGAGCTCTTTAAGAACGGTATTTATTCTCTGACGCATCTCATTGGCGGCTTTATTTGTAAAAGTAAGGGTTAAAACGGAACTTGGTTTCGCACCTTTGTATAAAAGTGATATATACCTGATAACCAATGCAAATGTTTTTCCACTTCCTGCACTTGCCTCATAGGCTAAATGTTTCTCCATTATAAAATCCTATCGCAAATTTTGATATAGGGGCAATAAGTACATTTTTTCATATCATCTGTCATGGTAAAATTGTGCTCGTTATTTTTAAGCTCTTCAAGTTTTTGGTATAAAATATCAAGTTTAGTATCAAAAAAATTATCTTCTATTAAATTTCCATTGTTTAAATCATAATAATAACTCTGGAATACTTCACCTTTTTGAGAGGCTAAAAGATGGTAAAATTGCAGTTGAAAATTGCTTGAGTTTTCTAATGATTTTTGTGAATCTTTAGGGATTTTTCCACTTTTATAATCTATCACTTCTAAAAAATTATCTTTTTGATCTACTCTATCAATTTGTCCGCTAAGGGTAAATCCATCATGTTTTATGCTAAATTTTTCTTCAATATATTTTACTTTATACCCCTCTTTGGCTCTTTTGATTTCATTGGCTGCAAAAGGTTTTAATTTTTCAAGCCATAAGTCCACCAAAAAACGAAGACTTGCTTGTTTTTCACTTTCTTGGTAAAGATAGGATTGTATCTCAAATTGAAGTTCTTCTTCATCAAAATAAGCATCTTTTTTTTCATAAGCTGACTTCAAAGCATCATGTAATAAAATCCCTATAATCCTATCGCTATTCTCTTCTTTGGGGATTTCTACAGCTTCAATCTTTTTAATATATTTAAAATAGTAAGACCTTTTACAGTCAAGATATGTTTTTAGTGCTGTGGCTGAAAGTTTTACCTTACTAAAGTCATATGTTAATTTTAAATCTTCTTTCTGGTAATGTACACAAGGGCGATGCGTATCAAATAAAATGGAGTCAAGTTCATAAAGATTATCACTGTTTTTAGGGATATTTAACTCATCTAAAAACCGTGATGGCTGGTTTTGCTCATCTTCGACATAGGATATAGATACTTCTTTTGCATGGTCAAATACTCTCTGATAATAATACTTTTGTAGATTTTCCCTATCGATTGAAGTTGGAAGACCCGCTAAAAACCTAAGTTCACTTGATAAAAACATGTCCTTTTGACTACTTAATGGGACAACTCCTTCATTAAAATCAACGATGATAACCGCTTCAAATGAAACGCCTCTAGTTTCAAGAACTTCAAGAACTGTGATTTTTCCACCTCTTGTGTCGTCAAGTGTTCGAGTTGATAGTCGGTTTAAAAATAGATGCAAAAGTTTATGAAAAGGTTGATGTTTTAGGTTTATGAAAAGTTTAGAAAACAGATGTAGTTCTTCATTGTAGATAAGTGTTGCTTCATCATCTTTATCTTCTATAAGTCCACTAAACATGGCTTGGAGCTCTTCAACACTAAGCTTTTTATTCCATTTTTCATAAGAGAGTTCGAGTTGCTCAATATCTACACCATGTCTTTGTAATCTATGTTTGCCCTCTAAATCTCTATCGGTAAAATAATCATATTGAGCTGAAAGTTTTTGATAAAGAGGTGTTGTTTTGTAGCTAAATCCCATGGCAAAGTTGAAGTTGTTTTCATCATCAAACAGATCAAGTAGTTTTGCAAATGAGCCGTTGGGAAGAATTACCGCAATATCTTTAGGGAGAATTCCAAGGTTTATATAGTCATAAATCTTTTTCTTTATAAATGCGACTTGTGTTATCTGGTTTTCACAAGATTGTATTACAAAGTTTTTTTTGTTATCTGAATTTTTTACAGAAGAGATAATGGATTTATTTGATAAATCAATGATGTAATCATGTTTCTTTTCAAGATCGATACCAAGTTCTTTGAATTTTTGTACCATTTTTGCATTGAAGCTATTTGTTGTTATATAGATTTTGATTGGAACAATTTTAGCAATTTCTAAAAAGAGATTAAATTCAAAATTATTTAGATATCCCTCAAGATGCAACTCTATCTCTTCAAATATACTCAAGTAGGCATGGTTTATTTTATATAGAGAGGGCAGGGTAATTTTATCAATATAGTTTTTTTCACTCAGAAGTTGTTTATACTTATCTAGTAAGGTTTCTAATATTTCAATGTGCTCAGAGTAAGATCCATAAGTGTCATATGAGTCTAACTCTTTTATATCTACTAACTCAACAGAGAGTTCATCAAAAAAACTAAAAAGAAATTTTGAGTTTTTTAAAAAAGTAAAAAATTCTCGATCAATATGAAGTTTTTTAAAAGTTGAAAAAGCGGAAGCTTCATTGAGTATCTGAGTTCGTGTATCTTGGTCGATAAAAGTTCTGTTTTGTACTACAACCGCTTTTTTTTCAAATTCACCGATTGAGATAATTTTTGGTAAAAGTCCATCAGTTAAGAGTTCATTTTGCACTCTTGCTCTGATGGCTCTGGAAGTTGGGTAAATTACCAACATATAAACTTACCTGCCTTAAATTCCCTCTTTTGACAAGTGGGAAGTCGTTGTAGATTGAATAAAATAGTTGTAGGACTGCTTTTTGCAATTCAAAACTATTTTGTTTAATATACGGCGACTTCTCACTTGCCCTTCGGGTGGACTTTAAAGCTGTCATCTTTACCCATTTAAAATCTCGCATTACCTATGGCTAGGACTTCGATTTTAAATGACTAAATCTAACAGCTTTAAAGTCCCTCAAAAGAGGGAATTTAAGGCAGGTAAGTTTATTTAGTTTGTAGCATTTACCTCAAGTTTGTTATATGCGACTAGGTCATTGATAGAAACTCTTGATTGAATTTGCCATCTTCCTAACTCTTTGACCTCAAATGGCTCAAATTTGTATATGCCATTCTTATGTGCTACTGCCACAAGCGTTTTATCTGTTGATGTTGTGTGTGGTCGTGTGACAACGATATCAACTGTTGCACCATTTATCGCAGCATTTTGTTTATCTGTGATTTTCATCTCTACTGTATTATTACCAATTATAAAATCTTTTTGTTCAATATTGATCTTATATTTGGCTTCAAATGCCCGTTGACTCATAATTATCTCATTGATATTTTCATCTACATCTTGATACTTTGCAAAGTAGGTATTATCCATCTCTACTGGTAAACTTTGAGCTATTTTTACAGTCCAGACACATGCACCTGCTATCGTCATGATTGAGGCTATAATGCCTATTGGCCATACTATTGGGTTTATTTTACTCACTTTTGCTTCCTTTTGAAAATTTGACTTGTAAAAACCATAAAAGGAAAAAAGCCATCACTAGATAAAAGATAACTCTTACGATGTTTATCGTAGTTTTTGTTTCACTTCCAATGCTTGATTCCAATGTTATCCCGTAAGATTCTGCAATCATGTCGGTTAAGTCGGCATAGCCATTTAAAAAAGCTGCTGCTGTTGGGTCTGATTTTGATTTGTGTACAGTAAGTATTTTTGAAAAAGTTCCACCAAAGGGGCTAAACATAGAATCCTCATCATACTTATCTTTCATATCAGGCGAAGAAAATAGTTGGTTTATACCGATATTTTCTCTATCCATATATTTTTTTGAAAAAATCCATAAAACATAAGGATTTTTCAACTCTTTTAAATAACTATCTTTAATTTCTAAAAATTGTTTTTGGTCAAGATGCTCTTTTGCTACAATTACTGTAGATACACCTGTTTTTTGAAAAAGTTCTGTTCCCATCTCTTCAAGTTTATTTAATGCTTTATCACCGATATAACCATCGCCTTGATAAGTATAGCTTGCTTGAAGTGAAGTTGTAAAAATTATTGAAAGTATCAAAGCAGCAAATGCTGCTTTGATTGTATGTAGTGTTATCACAAATTAACCTACAAATAGGTGTGAACCTGGAGTGATAACAACCCAAGCTGTAAAAGCTGCCATAGCAGCCATCCCTAAACCGATTACATAAAATAATGCGTCTGCCATCATCTACTCCTTATTTATTTACCCGTTTGCCAGCGTTATCAACGCTATTGGCTTGGACACTTGTTGGATCTTGAATTTCATAGTAATTCGTTGCATTTTTTTGTTGTACATCAATCGCTAGGTATGTTAAAACACCTAGAATTGCAAGTAATAAAAGAGTTGCAAGAATACCACCTAAAAGACCATTAATGTTAAAACACATTCTTCTTGTTTTGTTTTCCAT
>DQTU01000172.1 GCA_015662615.1 Campylobacterales bacterium
CAATGTAGATGTAGTTGAGGGACATGATGGAGAAGTAACAGTTACAAATGCGGCTCCTGCAGCGGCTGAAGCTCCAGTTGCGGCTGCCGCAACAGCTGGTGGAAAAGGGAGCGAGGAAGTACATTCTCAAACACCAGGAAATGTTTGGGAAATTGTAGCAAATGTTGGTGATACTATGAAAGAGGGCGACCCTATCATGATTTTAGAAGCTATGAAAATGGAGATTGACATACCAGCTCCAAAAGATGGAGTTTTAAAAAGTATTGAAGTAAACACAAACGATGTCGTGTCCGATGGTCAACTATTAGCAACTATGGATTAGGAAGATATGATGAAAAAGTTTCTACTTTCTTTGCTTTTGGTGTTTGCTTTTGTAGTCCCATCAGTACTGTCAGCATCTGAGCATGCAGCAGTTGATGTTACAAAAAGTGAAACACAAGAAAAACCTTATACCTCTACATCTATCACAGGTTTGTTTGCTGGTTTTTTTAAGACTACTGGACTAGCGGCTATAATTTTTCCAAAAGATGGTGTAAAAAATGGTCAGGGTGAAGAGATGACAAAGTTCGCCCAAAGTGGCGGTAGAGTGATTATGTTTATCCTCGTATTTATCCTCTTCTACATGGCTGTTGTTAAGCAGTTTGAACCGCTACTTCTCTTACCCATCGCTTTTGGTGGATTGTTAGCCAATATTCCAATTGCAAATATGACAGGTCCTCACGGAATGCTTGGTATCATATATGAGATGGGTATAGCCAATGAGTTTTTCCCACTTCTGATATTTATGGGTGTTGGTGCGATGACGGATTTTGGACCGTTACTTGCTAATCCTAAAACGGCTATTTTGGGTGGAGCTGCACAGTTTGGTATCTTTGGGGCACTTGTAGGTGCTGCTGCACTTGCAGAATATGGTATAGTAGAATATACACTTAAGCAGTGTTCTGCAATTAGTATTATCGGTGGGGCTGATGGTCCTACCTCTATTTTTATAGCCTCAGCTTTAGCTCCTGAATTGCTGGGTGCAATTGCAGTTGCTGCTTATTCTTACATGGCACTAGTTCCTGTTATACAACCACCGATAATGATTGCTCTTACTACTGAAGAAGAGCGTAAAATTAAAATGGTTACTACACGAAAAGTGCATAAAAATGAAAAGTTGATTTTCCCACTTGTTGTTATCATGATGATTGCTATGATACTTCCAGATGCGGCTCCACTTATGGGTGCTTTTGCTTTGGGTAACTTTGCAAAACAGTCAGGTGTTGTAGATAGACTTACAGGTGAGATGGAAAATTCATTGATCAATATTATCACGATATTTTTAGGACTCGGTGTTGGTGGAACTCTGCAAGCAGATAAATTTTTGGTTGCTGAGACTTTAGGAATCATGGTTATAGGTTTGTTAGCATTTGCTGTAGGAACTGCAGCAGGTGTGTTGATGGCAAAACTTATGAACAAATATTCAAAAGATCCTATCAATCCACTTATCGGAGCAGCTGGAGTTTCAGCCGTTCCAATGTCCGCAAGGGTTGTTAATCGTGTTGGACAGCAGTATAATAAATCAAATGTACTGCTTATGCATGCGATGGGTCCAAATGTGGCGGGAGTTATTGGTTCAGCAGTTGCAGCAGGTGTACTGTTATCAATTTTTAAATAATATCTGTAATTGTCCGATTTACAAATAGAGTCCTCTGAACAACTACCAATGCTTTCAGAGGACTTTAAAAATGTAAGATTGTGCAAGATTGCTTTTTTAAAGCCCTCCCTTTGGGCGACAAGAGAAGATTACTTCTACTTCGTTGGATATATTTGAAGCTACTAGTAGCTCCTGCACATATCCGCCTCGTACAAGCAACCTTCTCTTGTCGCTGAAAACATTGGTAGTTGTTCTGAGGACTCTATAAGATAAAATATTAAGGAAATAAAATGGTTACGGCCGAAGATTTGAATGGTTTGGGGTTAGCAAATGTTGGAGAGGTTTTTTATAATTCAAGTTATGAGGAACTTAAAGCATTTGAGATAAAAGAGGGTTTAAAAGTAGCTAGTAATGGTGCTATGATGGTAGATACTGGTATATTTACAGGTCGTAGCCCAAAAGATAAGTTTTTTGTAGATCAAGAACCGTCAAACAAATATATTGCTTGGGGTGATATCAATTTTAAAACAACAAAAGAAGTTTTTGATGATTTGTTTGCAAAAGCAAAAGCACAATTGTCAAATAAAAATCTTTATGTTCAAGACCTTTTTTGTGGTGCAAGTGCTGCGAGTAAAAAAAAGGTACGATTTGTAACTGAAATTGCATGGCAAGCACATTTCGTAAAAAATATGTTTATCAGACCCAAAGAGGACGAATTAGAAGGTTTTTCTCCTGATTTTGTTGTTTACAATGCATGTCGAGTGGTAGATGATGAGTGGGAAAAACACAACTTAAACTCTGAAGTTTTTGTGGTATTTAATGTAGAAGAAAATATCGCAATTATCGGTGGTACTTCGTACGGTGGAGAGATGAAAAAAGGAATTTTTTCAATGATGAACTACTGGTTGCCGTTAGAGGGTAAACTAGCGATGCATTGCTCTGCAAATGTTGGAAAAGATGGCGATACAGCGTTGTTCTTTGGACTTTCAGGAACGGGGAAAACAACGCTTTCAGCAGATCCAAAACGAAATCTTATCGGGGATGATGAGCATGGTTGGGATGAAGATGGTGTTTTCAATTTTGAGGGTGGCTGTTATGCAAAAGTCATTGGATTAGATATAGAAGGTGAACCTGAAATCTACGGAGCTATCAGAGAAAATGCACTTTTAGAAAATGTAGTTGCAAATGAAGATGGTGTTGTTGACTATACTGATGGTAGTAAGACTGAAAACACTAGAGTCTCTTATCCGATAGAGCATATCGAAAACCATGAGCCTTCACTTCAAGCGGGACATCCTAAAAATATCATATTTTTAAGTGCAGATGCTTTTGGAGTACTTCCTCCTGTGAGTAAGTTGACAAAAGAGCAAGCGATGTACTTTTTCTTGAGTGGCTATACAGCAAAAGTAGCAGGAACAGAAAGAGGTATTACTGAACCTGTTGCAACTTTTTCAGCATGTTTTGGTGAAGCATTTTTACCACTTCATCCTACGGTTTATGCAAAACTACTAGGCGATAAGATTGATGAACATGAGGTAAATGTATATCTAGTCAATACTGGCTGGACTGGTGGAGCTTATGGTGTTGGAAAAAGAATGAGCTTAAAGGCAACTCGAGCCTGTATCGATGCAATCATGGATGGCTCAATCTTGGAGAGTGAATTTGCTACAACTGATATATTTAAACTTAGTTTTCCAACTACTTTAAACGGTGTTGATTCAAAAGTTTTAAATCCAAAGAATGCTTGGAAAGATGTAGATGCATATATGGCAACTAGAGATAACTTAGCAAAATTATATATAGAAAACTTTAAAAAATATCTAAAAGATGATGCAGAGTTTGATTATTCAGCTGCTGGTCCAAAGTTCTAGACATACAAATAATAGGCACTTTTAGGAGTGCCTATCTCTCATAAAGTACTAATTAGATACAATATTATACATTTAACATATAAATAATATAACTTATACTTATAAGGGGGAAATATGAAAAAAGTTCTTATTTTGGGCGGTGGCTTTGCGGGGGTTGAAGCTGCTATATATCTTCGAAAAAACAATTTTGAAGTGACGATTATCTCTAATCGTGACTATCTTTTTGTCTACCCCACTTCTATTTGGATTCCAACTGGCGATGCTTCGTTTGCTGAAAACTGTATCCCACTTGAACTACTAAAAAATGCTCACGATTTTGAAGTTATTATCGATGAAGTTGAGTCTATTAAAAGTTCAGAGAAAAAAGTTTATTGTAAAAATGAAACCTACGAGTATGAATATCTTATCGTTGCGATGGGTAGTGGAAAGATGAAACATAAAGGGCTTGAAAATACTTTAACTATTTGTGGAGAGCCTAAAGAGTCATTAAAAATCAAAGATAAAATTGATAAACTTATCAAAAAAGGTAGTGGAAAAATAGCTATGGGATTTGGTGGAAATCCAAAGGATCCTAGTAATGTAAGAGGAGGACCTACATTTGAGGTGCTTTTTAATGTACACAATAAACTTAAAA
>DQTU01000205.1 GCA_015662615.1 Campylobacterales bacterium
AGCAAGTCCCAACTCATCAACGATAGCTTTTATCTTGTTTTTGAGTTCGCTCTCTATCTCTACTTTTTGCTCACCTGCTTTTATCATGGTCTCTTCAAAGTTTGATTTTATATTCTCTTTTGAGTTTTCACCCTTTTTTAGGATTTCGTCAAACTGCTCAGAAAAGCGGTCTTTGAAAAGAAGTGCACCGCCAAGGAGTGTGTATAAAAACTCCTTAGATTTGTCATCATTCACGATGCTTCCTTATCCACATAGCAAAACTTATATCCGCGTCTTCGGATGGTTTCGATACATTTTATACCAAAGTTTTTATCAAGTTTTTGTCTTATTGCGTTGATTGAAGTTTCCACAACATTTGGTGTGATAAACTCAGGTTCTTCCCAAATAGCATTTAAAAGTCTATCTTTTGAGATGACTTGATTTTTATGCTCTGCTAAATATACTAAGATATCAAAAGGTTTCCCTTTGATCTCTATCTCTTTATCTCTGTATGAAGTTTTTTCTTCGCTGATATCAATTGTAAGTTTTCCGATTTTGATTCTGTTATCTATCGTTCTTCTTAGTTTCGCTTCAACCCGAGCTGAAATGATATCTATATCAAATGGCTCTTTTATAAAATCATCAACCCCAGCTTTTAAAAATGCAATCTCTGTATCTTTGTCATCTATAATAGATAGTATAATTAAAGGTACTTTGTACTGTTTTGATATCTTTGCAATAAATTTTTTTGTTTTATTGTGTTCTAGGTCGTAATCAAGTAAAATCAAGTCATAGTTTCTAAATCGCAAAAAGTTTGAACTGTCATCTATATCATAAGAGTCATCCACGATAACTCTTAAATTTGAAGCGATTGATCTTGATAATTCTTCATCGACACCTATTGATAATATTCTCATATTGTTCCTCTACCGAATTATTTCTTAAATGTAAGCATAAAAATAGCAGAATTATATTTAAAAGTCAATTTATTATGATTTTTAATATTTAAAGTCAACTACCTTTGAAGAAAGTGCAACCTTTTTGATATACGCTACAACTTCAAGATGATAAGGGTGTACAGCATAAGTTTTTAAATCCTCTTCATCGTTGAAATCAGTCAAAAGTGCGATGTCATAGGCTCTATCTTCATCTGCGAAGTTTAGTCCTACTTCAATATTTTGAAGCACTTCAACCTCTCCTTGTAAGCTCAAAAGCTTCTTTTTTACCAATTCCTTGTTTTTATCTGAGTTATCAGTTAATTTAAAAAATACGATGTGTTTTACCATGTTCTACTTCTTTATTTTAAAATATCTTCAATATCTTTCTCTTTTATAAGATATTTATCAATATTTTTAATTAGATCTATTTTGTCAATTTTATTTTTTCCATGGTCATAAATATTCTCTTCTAGTGTTTTAATGGTACTTTTTATTTTATGAGATTTTCCAATATAGGGGATAAGTAGTGAGAGTAACTCTTTGTCATTTTTACTCTTCTTGATTCTTTTTGCTAGAGGAAGTTCAGCGCGCTCTTTTCTTCTTCTTTTTGGCAGGTTAAACAAAAACATACTCAATACTCCAAGTAAAAACCCACCAAATGTAAAAAGAATTAACTTAGTTTGAGAAGCTTTATCATAAATAATTTTTGTTTTAGGTGCTTCTACTGTTATTTGCTCTTTCTTTTGTAGTTGTGCCGTTTGCGTCTTTATCATGCTCCCTGTCACTTCAATATCATACTGCTTACTCTTTAAATGTTTAATTTGTTCATCTTCACTATTAAAAAAGGTAAACTCCAACGGCTCAATCGTAAAATTCCTATCCGAAACAATCGCAAACTTTTGTGTAAATTCACCAAGCTCCTCTTTATCATTAGTAAATATCTTTCTTTGAGGCTTATCCGCATAAACGATGGCATCTTTGATATCAAGCTTATACTCCTCTATATCATCCACATTCCCAATACCTTTTATAGTGACTGTTAGGTTTACAGGTTCGTTTGCTTTGGTTTTTTGTTTATCTATAGTGACACTCATTTTAAAGTTTCCGTAGATATCTGCACCAGCAGGTAGAGGTTTTGCATTTATCACAATTTCATTTGAAAAAAGACTTTTCCATTTTACGCGCTCAAAATTAAAGAAATCCCTTTTCCTCTTTTGCTTGATTCCAGCATCCATGCGTCCTGGCTCTATTGTAATAGCTCCTTCTTTTTGCGCAAAGAGTAGGTAATGAATACGATAAACTTGATAATCTCCCTCAACGGTTGCAGGCTGTTTTTTCATAGGTTTTGCCCAGAAGTCATGAAAAGTAGGAGTATCAAAATTTGCCTCAGCTAAATCGATATTAAGATGTTTTTTGAAAGTAAAAACTACATTGATAGGTTCCCCAATGTAGGCTTCATTTTTATCCGCTGCAAGTGTAAATATAAAAGCCTCTGCTTTGTTGGCGGTCTCTTTTTTTACTTCAATTTTGACAGATTTGGTACGCTCTATTTTACCATCAACCGCAACTTCAATGATTGGTATAGTGAAGCTCTTTTGTGGTGTGAAAATATACTCTTTTGAGAGGGATTTTGTCACTTTCCCGTTGATATTTGTAATATTTCGTGATATAGACTGTGATTCAACCCTGTATCCAGCGATTTCTTTTAATTTAGGAAACTCTATCTTGTTTCCTTTTGCGGAAAGGATGAGCGATATTCTGTCGCCCACATAGACAGTTTTTGGAGTGATTTTAGCAGTTAGTGCAAAAAGGGTATTTGTGAGGAGTGATACAAATAGTAGTATTTTACCAAGGTTTTTCATTTTTCGTCCTCTCTATATCGTAGTTTTGAAATTGCATAGGCATTGTTTTTGGTTTCATCTTTTCGAGTTGTTGTTCCCATTTTTTAGCCTCTTTTTCACTTATTTTTTCCTCTTTTTTCTTTTTTGGTTCTTCTTGTTTTTTAGCGGAGTCTTTATCTTTATCGCCATCTTTGGCATCATCTTGCTTATCTTTTTTGTCTTGTTTGTTCTTTTTGTCATCGTCTTTCTTGTCGTCATCTTTTTTCTGTTTGTTATCTTTCTTATCTTGCTCTTTTTTCTTTTTCTCTATCATCTTTTTTGCTAATTGTATATTATGTTCCAAGTCTGCTTCGTTATTAATCTTTTTAGCTTTTTCATAAGCCTTTAGCGCTTCTTCATATTTTTTAAGTTGAAAGTGACTATTTCCAGAGTTGAAAAGTTTTTTATACTCCAAGTTTGAGTCTTTGGAAGTTACCTTATTATAAGTACTTAGTGCTTGTTCATACTTCTTATCTTTATATTGAGCATTTGCCAAATCATAAAAACTTTGAGGACTTTTTTTAGATTTTACCACTTCTTTGTAAGATTCTATCGCTTCTTTATACTCTTCATTTTGATAAGCCTCATCTGCCTTGTCAATCGTTTGAAAATCAAATACCCCTGCATGGAGTTTAGGAGAATTTATGCCAAGAACTAGCAAGACAAAGATACCAACATAAGACCTCTTAGGAAATGAACTAAAAGCCAATAACATAAAAAATATCCCAAACCCAAGCGGATAATAAAAAAGCTCTTTGTACTCTTTGATCTTCCGACTTTGGGTATCTTGCATCTTAAACTTCTTTTTGATATCTTCTACCAAAATCGAAACGCTATCATCTTTGAGTCCTCCAACGATATAAGCCCCACCGCTCTCAATCGCCAAAGTTTTTATCTTTTCATTTAGTTTAGTTATCACGATATTTCCCTCTTTATCTTTGATAGAAACACCATTTTCTGTGATAGGCGCACCGCCATTTGTAGCAGTGGCATAGATATAAATATGTTCATTTGCATTTTTTGTAGCCTCAAGCTCTTTTTCAAAGCTCTCATTATCCCCTCCATCGGTAAAGATAATGATGATTTTCTGTTTGGAATCTTTTAAAAAACTCGCTCCCTTTTGGATAGGGATTAAGAGGTTTGTCCCTGCTGTGCTGAGACTCTCTAGTGAAAGATTCCCTATGAGGTATTTCAGAGTTGCACTATCTTGGGTCATGGGAGAGACTAAAAAGCCCTCTGAGCTAAAAGCAATTACTCCCACATTTGCCTCTTTAAAGCTGTCAATAAATTCATAAATCTTTTTCTTGGCAAACTCTAGTCTGTTTGGGTAGATGTCAGAGGCAAGCATGGACTTTGAGATATCAAGTGCGATAAGCAGGTCAATTTTTTTACTTTTGATTTTGACATCTCCCTTTTCAATTGCAGGACGAGCAAGTGCGATAATCATTAAAAACAGTGCGATAAAAAGCATAAAGTTTCTTCCCATTCTCCCAAGACTTCCATTATCAAAGGTTAGTTTTTCAAGCATCTTCTCATCAAAAATAGCATTGATATTGTTTTTATGTATAATGATAAAAAAGAATAAAATGAGTGCAGGAATCATCATAAAAAGAATATAATCAGGTCTGAGTAATATCATGCGATACCTCTTTTATTGAGAAGATAAGTATAAAATAGAAGTGAAAGAAAGCCTAAAAATAGTGGATATTCAAAGTAGTAACTCTTTTTGATATATTTTTCACTCTCAATTTTACTCTTTTCAAGTTGGTTAATTTTTTCATAAATCTCTTTTAACGCATCTTTATTTGAAGCAGCAAAGAATTGTCCATCGGTTTTATAAGAGATAAGTTTTAGATGGTCTTCATTAAACTCTCCACGATTTCCAATCCCAATAGTATAAACTTTTACGCCATATTGTTGTGTCAATCGCATAGCCACATCAAAAGGAACATTATCTCCTCGACTCTCTCCATCGGTAAGAAGGATGACGATTTTTGTTTTTGCTTTGGACTCTTTGAAAAGTTTAGCACTTTGGAATAGGGCATCGTTGATAACGGTATAGTTACTTCCAGCAACTCCTGAGGACAAACCTCCCATGATTTGCCCTAAAATATTTTTATCATAAGTTAACGGGGCAGCCACATAAGCAAAGTTCCCAAACACCACAAGCCCTATCTGGTCATCCGGTCGTTTTTGGATAAACTCTTGTGCCATCTCCATGGATGCTCCAAATTTATCTTGCGCCCCAATCCCTGGTAACATCCGTCCAAATCCATAACGCATTGAACCACTTGCATCTAAGACCAAGGCGATAGCATAACCCTCTTTGTTTTCAATTTCCATTTTATCTTCGATAACAGGCGAGGCGAGGGCGATGATAGTTGCGATGATGGCTATCCATTTTAAAACTGTCATCCAGATAGATTTTCTACCTCTGTTTTCTAGGAAAATATCCAGATGTGGAAATAAAATTGCTTCACTTTTAGGTCTACACCATTTGGCACAGATAATAAAAATGAGCAAAAGTAAAAAAACTAATGGATACTCAAACACTACTTCACCCATCCACGCTCTTTAGAAATAGATTGTAATATTGAACTGCTTCATCATCAAACTCTGGTGCATTTTTGATAAATTTATATTTTTCAAGTTTTGGTAAAAGCTGTTCTAACATTCGTTCACTTTGCTCATCCGTTGCCAGAAATTGTGCATATTTTGTGATTTTATACGCTGCCTCTTTTGGGTCGTCAAACTCTATATCTTTAAGTCTTTGCAGAACCTCTTTTCGTAAAGTCTCTTTTTTTCTTTCTCGCATGGTGCTAAATAGTTTATAAAGTAAAGCTCCAATGATAAGCAAAACAAACGCAATGGCTATCATAAATAAGTAGAAACTTATATCATCTATCGGTTCTAACGCTCTAATATCTCTAAGTGTTAAATTCTCTTCCATGATTACCTTCTTAAAAATAGTTTTGACATCTTCACAAATGGCTCTTCATCTGTGTAGAGTTTGGTAAAAGCGATTCTGTTTTTTCGAAAGTGTTTAAACAGTTCGCTATCCTTATCATGTAGTGCTTTTATATATCGTTGCACAGAATTTGCATCTATTTGCATTAAAGAACTTTCCAAAGAACTAGGGTCAATTAAGTTTATGAAACCTAACTCTGGTGGATGCTCTTCAAGTTTATCTCTTGTCATAACACATATCACTTCATGTTTTCTAGCCAATAGTTTAAAATCAAAATCCCCAAAAAAATCTCCAAGCACAAAGATAATCGACTTTCTTTTAATCTTCTCATACATCTGTTTAGAAAGCTGGGTCAAATCCAGTTTTTTCCCTAGTGCATCAAACTCATAAATATCCGTAACACACTTAGTAACCGCATGGATATTTTTAGTTGGTCGTATGTAAGACTCAACCTTATCCGTAAATATAAAAGAGGAAAAAACATCCCCATTTTTAACAGCTGAAAAAGCTAAAAGTGCCGCCGTCTCAGCGATAAGCTCTTGTTTAAATCTCTTCTGCCCAAAATGCACACTTCCGCCAAGAAGAGAGATAATGACGATATTTAATTCTCTCTCTTCCTTAAAAACCTTGATAAATGGTCTTTGCATCCGAGCAGTTACATTCCAGTCAATTTTACGAACATCATCCCCGTAAACATACTCACGAAGCTCCATGAAGTCAAAACCCTCACCCTCAAATATGGATGGGTTATTTCCTGCAATTTCGCTAAAAATTTGTCGTTTGGTCTTTATGAGAATCTTTTTTAGTTTAGACATCTACGGTAAAGGAATTGCTTCTAAAATTTTCTCAATGATTTCATCGCTTGTTATGCCTTCAGCTTCTGCCTCATAGCTCATAATAATCCTATGCCTAAGTACATCTTTACTCATGTGCGCGATATCAACAGGAGTAACATGGTCTTTTCCTCTAAGATATGCAAATGCACGAGAAGCCATGAAAAGATTTATCGAAGCTCTTGGACTTGCTCCATATTGGATATACTCTTTGTACTTTTCAAGACCATAATTTTCTGGTTCACGAGTGGCGAAGATAAGATTGACGATGTACTGTTTTAGTGCTTCATCGATATGTACATTTTTAACCTCTTCTTGTAGCTTTTTCAAATCCTCCGCAGAGGCAACTTGCTGAATTTCCTCAAATTTCCCATCAGCCACACGAGTTACGATTTCAATCTCTTCCTCTTTTGTGTTATAACCAACAACAATTTTCAACATAAAACGGTCAAGTTGAGCTTCAGGAAGTGAGTAAGCTCCCTCTTGTTCGATAGGATTTTGAGTAGCCAAAGTTAAAAAAGGATGCTGGATTTTAAAAGTCTCATCCGCAATCGTAACTTGCCGCTCTTGCATCGCTTCAAGAAGTGCAGATTGGACTTTCGCAGGAGCTCTATTTATCTCATCGGCTAAAAGAAGGTTGGTAAATACTGGACCGTGTTTGACTCTGAACTCATTGTTTTTTGGGTCATAAATCTCTGTACCGATGATATCAGAAGGCAGTAAATCAGGAGTAAATTGAACCCTTTTAAATTCCAATCCCAAAGTTTTTGCAAGTGTATTTACAGTCGTAGTTTTTGCAAGTCCAGGAACACCCTCAAGAAGTATATGCCCCTCACAAAGAAGACCGATTAGAAGTGAGTTTATCATCTCTTCTTGACCGACAATAACTTTTTTTATCTCATTTTTGATAGCGGTTAGTTTTTCGCTCATGAATTCTCCATAATTGTTTAATTATAAGATTTTATCTAAAAAAAGTTAAACCCAAATCATGAAGTAGAAAAAATGGATTAGTAACTTTTGTAGTATTGTTTATGTTTTAGTTTCCACTTTTTAATATCAAATTATCCCCAAAGTTTTCCAAAATCTATAGTAGTCTCACAATCTCCAAGTTCAAACTTTACACTTTCGTCAGTTGCATCTATCATTTTGATATAACGACCATCTTTTAACTCATAAGCTTTTGCTACATTTTCATCAGGATTTACAATAATGTAATATTTTACACCCTCATCTTCATAAAGTTCAAATTTTACAGTTTTATCTTTTTTAGCTGTTGATTTTGATAGAATTTCAAATATCATCGTAGGGGCTTTAGTGAGGTATGCACCTTTTGGTTCATAGCAAACTATCAAATTGTCAGGCTGAACAACGGTATCTTCGCTGATTTTCCAATCAACTGGTAGTAATGCATGACATTTATCACAATTTTTAACTTGTTCGTCTAATATTCTAGCAATTTTACTACTAATTGATTGATGTTTTATCATAGGTGCTGGACTCATAGCATATGCAATGCCATCTATAATTTCCCACTCATTTTCCCAATGTTTATAATCTTCATATGTGTAGTGCGGGATATTTTCTAACTTAGCTTTTTCATAATCTTCAGGAGTGTTCAAGTTTGTAAAAACCTCTTCATATTCAAACCCTACAAACTTTACATCAATCTTCTCAAAAAGATATGAAAATCGATACTTTTTCTCTTCAGTTAATACTTTTAAATGAGGCAGTACACTTTTTTTATAAATAGCACAAAGTGGTTGTTCCCCATTTGGACTTTTAGCCACAATAGCTTCATGGGTGTTCATTTGTTGATATAGTCTTTCAAAGTGTTCAATATTAAAAAATGGAGCATCCACGCTTAATACAAAAATTGCATCAGCATCAAGTGTTTCAAATGCCGAAATAAGTCCTACATGAGGAGCTGAGTCTTCAAACTCTTGCAAATCTTCAATGAAATTTGCTTCAAAATCAAACTTTGTTTTACTTTTACATCCGATATAAACTTTTTTAAAATGAGGTTTAAATTTAGCTAATTGAAACTGTGTTAAAGTTTCAAATCCACCAAAAGGAAGAAGTGCTTTATCTTCTCCCATGCGACGGCTTTTACCGCCTGCAAAAATAACGCATGGGATATCGTACAATTAAAGGTCTCTAGGGTCTGTAATTTTACCAGTTATCGCACTCGCTGCTGCTACTGCTGAGTTTGCAAGATAGATTTCAGAAGTCCTTGCACCCATTCGACCTACAAAGTTTCTATTTGTTGTGGCTATGCATCTTTCATTGTCGCCAAGTATGCCCATATATCCTCCAAGACAGGCTCCACAAGTTGGGTTACTTACAACGGCTCCTGCATCTATAAGAATCTCTATCAAACCCTCTTTTTGTGCTTGAGTTAAGATTTTTTGAGTGGCTGGAGTGACTATCAATCTTGTTCTTCTTGCAACTTTTTTACCTTTTAAAATTTTAGCTGCGATTCGTAAATCTCCAAGTCGCCCATTTGTGCAACTTCCGATAAAAACTTGATCAACTGCCAAATCATCCGCTACTGCTTGAGATATAGGTTTTCCATTTGACGGTAAATGAGGATAAGCGATAACAGGTTCTAATTTGCTGACATCTACCTCGATAGTTTTAACATAGTGTGCATCTGCATCTGAGTAGTGATATTTTGGTTCATCTCTTAAATCTTTATCGGCCAAGAACTCTTTTGTAACATCATCAACTGCGATAATTCCACTTTTTGCACCCGCTTCAATAGCCATGTTACAAAGACTAAATCTATCATCCATCTCAAGGTGTTGTATCGTATCTCCAGTAAATTCAAGAGTTTGATAAAGTGCACCATCAACTCCAATTTGTCTTATAATCTCTAAAATCAAATCTTTGCCGTAGATATGCTCTGCTGGTTTTCCAGTAAATATCACTTTTATAGACCCAGGAACTCTAAACCAATTTCCACCAGTAATCATCGCAAATGCAAGGTCAGTAGAACCCATACCCGTAGCAAATGCACCCAAAGCACCATGCGTACATGTATGGCTATCTGCACCGATGATAACATCGCCAGGAATCACAAGCCCCTTTTCAGGAAGAAGTGCATGTTCAATTCCCATATCTTTCTCATCAAAGAAAAGTTTTAAATCATGTTTGTAGGCAAATTCACGGCTGATCTTTGCTTGGTTTGCTGAAGCGATATCTTTTGCAGGGATGAAGTGATCCATCACGATTGAGAAGTTATCAGGCTTTGCAAGCTTTGTTGCTCCACTCTCTTCAAATGCTCTGATCGATATCGGTGTTGTGATATCATTTCCGATAACCATATCAATATCTGAGCGGATAATTTCTCCCGCTTTGACCTCTCGTCCTACATGTTCGCTAAATATTTTTTCTGTAATTGTTTGTCCCATAAGTTGTTTCCCTATCTTAAATTACCGCGATAATATCTAAATTCGTTTTAAAAAGACGGTAAAGTCATTTGGTAGATAACCTGTTCTTAGATCAATTTCACAATCAAATTTTTTAGAAAAATGCTTGATCTCTTGGGGTAAAAAGTAGTTGAAGTTTTTACTCTCATCTTTGCCATAAGGTAAGTTAAACACAAAACCTTTTTTGCTGTGTTGGAAGCACCGTTCAATAAAGAGATATGTTTCAAAACGACTCAAAATATTCATCGAGCCACTTGCGATATAAAAGTCTGCTATCTCCAAAGAGTCTGTAAGTATATCTTTGTGAAAAATCTCTTGTAGAGTTTTCTCTTTGGCTATTTTTATATTTTCTTCCACGATATCGTAGCCGATATATTTGACATCAAAATCTTTGACAAAATCATAAAAATCCCCAAAACCACACCCTGCATCTACCAAAGTGGAGTTATCTAACTCATCTTTTATCATCTCAAAAATTACTTCAAATCTTATAAGCTGGGAGTAGTTATCATGCCAGTTAAGACCTTTTGCGTTTGCACCGTGTTTTTTGAGGGCATTTTTATAAAATTTATCATTGTTTATTCTTGGCATGTGAGTTTATCCTTTATAAAATCAAATGGTATTCTCTCTTGTTCTAGCCGAAAATTTTCACCGTAAAAATCTTGATTTAATCTCTCATAGATGATATTTTCTTCCTCTGTGAGATTTTTTAAAAGCACTTGTTTGTTGTTTTTATGTTTTACAGCTCTATCTTTAAAGACTTCTATCGTTTCATGGTTCATAAATATTGAATGGATTTGTGGGAAATATCCTCTTATTTGAGATAAGATTGCAAAGCCATCTGTGTCTATATCTCCCCAATAATAAATCTCTTTTCCTTTTAACCAAGTACAGTCTTTTAATAC
>DQTU01000225.1 GCA_015662615.1 Campylobacterales bacterium
ATAGCACCAAGTGTATTATAGGTATTTTGACGGCCAGTAAGTTCAGGATGAAAGCCCATCCCAAGCTCTAATATAGCAGATACACGACCATTGACATGTACACGCCCCCTAGAAGGCTTTAGTGTCCCTGTTATGATTTTAAGGAGTGTACTCTTCCCTGCACCATTTTGACCTATAATCCCTATAGCTTCACCTTGAGAAATAGTAAAACTTATATCATCAAGTATCTGATGTTCTGCTTTTATATCAGCCTTAGCTCCAAACCAAGAAAGAACTCGCATAAATTCACTTTTATAGTCTTTAAAAGATTTACTAATGTTATGAACTTCTAAAATATTAATCATAACACATCTGCCATATCTTCATGTGCTTTTTTATAGACAAAAAGAGCCAAAATAAGAAAAACTATCGCTACAATCGATGGGTAAATAAGTTTACTCAAGTCTGGTGCTTTGTCATACAAAAGTACATTTTGATATCCCATCGTGATACCTGTCATAGGATTTAACATCAGTAGTCCATGATACTTTGGGGGAATGATAGATGTCATGTAGACGATAGGTGTCAACCAAAACCAAAACTGCAAGACAATGTTCATCACTTGACCTACATCACGGATAAAAACATTAATAACACCAAAAAATAGACCTATACCCAGAGCTAACGCTATGGTTATAAGTATTAACAGCGACATCCAATAGATAGCGTGATATGGTACATGCCCTAGAAAACCAAATACAACAAACATCATGATGAAAAGTACTGTAAAGTTTATAAATGCACTACCAATCGTAATAAGAGGAAGTGCTAGCTTTGGAAATAGCATCTTTTTAAGTAAGTTTCCATTGTCTATAAATACAGTTAATAGTCGAGTCACTATCTCCGTAAAAAGTGTCCAACCCACCATACCAGCGAGTATATAGATAGGATATGCATACTGACTATCTACTTCTGGAAGTTTTGCTTTCATTATCTGTGAAAGTATAAGAGCATACACTAACACTAGTGCCAAAGGGTGTAAAATCATCCACACCGCGCCTAAGCGACTCCGTGCAAAACGACTTTTAAACTCCGTTTTGATAGAAGAGAGTATAAAAAAACGATAATTCCAGATATTTTTAATCAAAATTAAACCCTTTTAAAATCATCTTCAAGCCTAACGATATCATCCTCTCCCGTATAACTACCCACTTGCACCTCTATCATGACCACAGGAATTTTTCCCGGATTTTCAAGTCTATGAATCTCACCCATCTTGATATAAGTAGATTCATTGGCTCTCACAAGATAAGAGTCTTCACCCACCGTCACTTGCGCCGTACCACTCACCACAACCCAATGTTCATTACGATGAAAATGTTTTTGTAAAGAGAGTCTTTTACCGGGTTTTACTTCAATATTTTTTATTTTATATCCTTCTCCACGGTCTAACTCCGTATAAGTTCCCCATGGTCTGTGTACAGTAAGATGAGAGTTTGAAAGTTCAGAATTTTGCTTTTTTAACTGTTTAACCACCTCTTTTACTTTCTGTGATGAACCTTTTTTGGATATTAAAAGTGCATCTGATGTGTCTACGATGATTAAATCATCCACATCAACTAAGGCTACTTTTTTACCGTATGAAAAAATCATATTATTTTGTGCATTGATAGCGATAGTATTTGAAATAGTATTACCATTTTCATCTTTAGGCAGTTCCTCATACAAGGCATCAAAACTTCCGATATCATTCCATCCTATGTCAGCAGGAACAACCTTCACCTTTTGACTCTTCTCCATCACCGCATAATCGATACTATCCTCAGGAATATCCAACATATCCTCTAGTTTGATTCGGATAAGTGCCTCATCTGTTTTATCTACAGATGCTTTTTTACACGCTGCATATATCTCTGGAGAGTATTTTTGTAGTTCTGATAAAAAAGTACCCACTTTAAAACAAAAAATTCCACTATTCCAGTAGTAATTCCCACGACTTACATATTCTTGCGCTGTTTGGGCATCAGGCTTCTCTTTAAAAGAGATGACATCATGACCCTCTGCTTCTATATAACCATAACCCGTTTCAGGATAGTTTGCTGTGATACCAAAAGTCACTAGATACTCGTCTTGTGCATATTTTTTCGCTTGTTGGACAACTTTTTGATAAGCTTCTGTGTCACTTATCAAGTGGTCAGAAGGTGAAACCATCACGATATCTTCTTCATCAAGTGCCATACAAGCTAAAGCAATAGCCGGAGCAGTATTTCTTCCCACAGGCTCTAATAA
>DQTU01000121.1 GCA_015662615.1 Campylobacterales bacterium
ATTGAAGAAAATGTGGGATAAAGTAACAGGTTAGTTAGAGAATAAGGATTTAGAAAAGATTGTCTTGACAATTTGGGGTGGTAAAAAACTCGGCACTATATGTTCTTCTTTTTGTGCTCATTTTTTATTCCTTATTCTTCTTCTTTTATTTTAACATTTTGGAATAAAAATACTAGATTTACTGGTTTGATTTTTGGGGAGCATTATACTTTGGCATGCTTGGAAAAATAGAGATTAAAGGAATCCAATCTCTTTTAAAATGGGTCGTATCTCTACAGATATTTCAGCAAGCATATCAGGGATAATACGCATCGCTTCATCTTCATGACGCCACTCTTTAAGTCGTTGATACATCAAGTTTTTTTCATCTTCAGAAATTTTTGATGACTCTTTTACAGCATCTTTGATTTTTTCAATTTTTTTGCATAACTTCTCCTTCAAGTCTTGATATTGTATTTTATCATAATTTTGGAAAAAGTTTTTGTGGGAGTAGGGTGGAAGTGTAAGAAACACTTCCTATTTGTCGAGTTTGGTCTTAACCTCTAAGACCTAAAGTTTTGATAACTTCAGTATATCTTGCAAAGTCTTTTGATTTTAAGTATCTTAAAAGTCTTTTTCGCTGACCTACGAGTTTAAGAAGACCTAGTCTTGAGCTGTGATCTTTCTTGTTGATCTTTAAGTGCTCTGTAAGATATGTGATCCTATTTGTAATAAGTGCAACTTGTACTTCTGGAGAACCTGTATCATTCTCACCTCTGCTAAATTCTTTTATGATCTCGGATTTTTTCGCCGTATCTAAAGCCATTTTTGACCTCCTGATTGGTATTTTCTATAAAATAGAACGATTATTATACATACATAAACCAAAAATAAGTTTAAAAATGTTGTATATCTTGTCTAAAACATAATATTGTTAGTCTAACACTCCATCTTTGTAATTCCACTCTGCTTTTTTATTTCCATTCTTAAAATACTCTATTGAGACACCGTTTAATGTGCCATTTACATAGTTTAATTTGTAGTGTGGATTTCCATTTGGATAAAAAGTAGTGCTTTGTCCATTTTTGATATTGTCTTTATAGTTCCATTTTGCTTTTAATACACCATTTTCATACTCTTTTGAGATACCATTTAACATCTCATTTTCATAGTTTAACTCATATTGAAGATTGCCGTTTTGGTCGTATCTGGAAGTTATTCCACTCTGTTTGTCATTTTTAAAATTTATGTCAGATATTTTTTTGCCGTTTTCACCATACTTTGTACTGACGCCATTTAAGATATCATCTTGATAATTCCACTTAACTTTGATATTTCCATTTTTATAGTATTCAGTTGTGATACCATTTTTTTTACCATTTTGATAGTTATACTCAAATTTTAGTTTGCCATCTTCTGTGTACTCTTTTGAAGCTTTAGCGTGAAGTGAGGATACTAAAAGCGAAGCAATCGCCAACCCTAACCATGTTTTTTTATTCATTTTTAGCCCTTTATCATATTAAATTTATTCTACTAAATCGACATTTAAATTAAATTATTAAATATTTTTAATAAATATATTATATCATGGCTATATTATAGATATATAGGATTTTATCATGAGAATTAAAATAGTTTACTTTATGTTGTCTTTAGGACTCTTCTTTAGCGTATTTGGTTGTGCTGCAAAAATGCCTCCACCGTTACAGGATATTTCAAATGCAAAGATTGCACTAGCAAATGCAAAAGATGTAGATGCTCAAAGCTTGGCTCCAAAAAGTTTTGAATTGGCTCAAAAACATTATAGTGATATAAAGTTTTTTATGAATAAGAAAGAGTATAAAAGTGCGAAATATGCTGCACAAAAAGCGCATATTCAAGCAAAATTAGCAGCAGTTAAAGCTAAAAAAGCGAAAGTTCAAAAACGCGTTGATAAATTAAATAGTGAGGTAAACACAATTAAAAAAGAGTTTACCACGATTTCTGAATAAGGGAGTTTCGATGGATTATAAAACATTTATAGTTATGGGTGCACTTTTAGCAACTTTTGGATGTAGTCAAAAGGCAATTGAACATTCTGGTTTAAAAAGTGCAGAGGCTGCGTATCTTAATCTTAAAAAAGATGAGCGTGTTGTGAATGAGGCACCGATGGAACTGTTTAAAGCAGGAAAAATTTATGAGATGACAAAAAGTGTAAAAACACAAGAGGAAGCAAATCATCTCTCATACATGCTCAAAAATCAAATTGATGTTGCTAAAGAGGTAGCAAGCACGAAAGTGCTTGAAGCAAAAATAGCGAACTTAAAAGAGAATAAGTCACAAGCCCTTTTAGATGAGAAAGAGAATCAACTCTTGATCATGCAAAAAGAGGCGGAAAAAGCTAAACTTGCAGCAGAAGCGCTAAGGTTAGAAGCAGCACTTTCACGTGATAAGCTTTTAGCACTTCAAGAGTTAAATGCACAGCAGACAAACAGAGGTTTAGTCTTAACTCTTGGTGATGTTCTTTTTGAGACAGGTAAGTCAAATTTGCTTGCAGGTTCTATGCGTGCTATTGAAAAGTTAGTTGAATTTTTGGCAGATAATCCAGGGCGTTTGGTTTTGATAGAAGGGCATACGGACAATGTAGGAAGTACGATTTCCAATCTTGATCTTTCTCTTAGACGATCAGGTTCAGTTGCTGAGGCTTTGTCCTCAAAAGGTATTGCAACAGAGCGACTCTTTGTAAAAGGATATGGAGAAGCTTATCCTGTTGCTAGTAACGATGATAGTGGTGGACGACAGAGAAATAGACGCGTTGAGATTGTTATACTAGAAGAGGGTATTGATCCAGATAGTATGACAAGAGATTAGTTATAGTTAGCGTTGAAGCCAATTTTATCAGTAGTGGTAATGAGTATCTCTCTTACTTGCTCTGGGGTTAAAGATGGATTGACGCTTAACATGAGTGCTACAACTCCAGCTGTGATGGGTGCTGAAAAGCTAGTACCATTGGTAAAGGCGTAGTCATTGCTTACGATAGATCTTTGTGTGGGGCTACCAAACGCTCCACTATCATCTAGACCCAAGATTCCAACACCATTATCAAGATTTCCTCCTGGGGCTATTAAGTCTATATTTTGACCATAGTTTGAATATGATGCGATATCATTTTTCTCATTACTTGCTCCTACGCCTATAACACTTGGAAGTTCTGATTCATCGTTTATGGAGGCATCATCCATATCTTCGGCATCATTTCCACTAGCAAATATAATTGTAATTCCGCCATCTTTTAACTCTTGAAGTGCACTTGCTACCGCTTGGGA
>DQTU01000341.1 GCA_015662615.1 Campylobacterales bacterium
ACTTCTTGACATCAACATTTTTCAGTACATCACCGTCCGTGCAGGTATATCGTTTTTTGTAGCTTTTATTTTAACGCTTATCATCATGCCTAAATATATTGCATGGGCAAAAAAAAGAAATGCAAACCAACCTATTTACAAACACGCACCTGAGGGGCATCAAGCAAAGCCAACAACACCAACTATGGGTGGGCTTGTTTTCTTAGGCTCTACACTGTTTGCATCTCTTTTAACTATCAAATATAATAACTTCTTCGCTCTTGGAGCACTTTTAACTATTGTTCTCTTTTCAATAATCGGCATAAAAGATGACATTTCAAAAATAACGCATAAGAAAAATGAAGCAGGACTCAGCACTCGTGCTAAGTTTTTGATGCAAATTGGAGCTTCTCTCATCATCGGTCTCTATCTCTACTTTGGAAATTTTATGACCGAACTCTATATCCCTTTTTATAAACATCCAATTTTTGATATGCATATCATGGCAATGGTGTTTTGGATAATGGTATTTATCTCCACCTCAAACGCAGTCAACCTCACAGACGGACTTGACGGATTAGCTACTGTTCCTTCAATCTTTTCTATCATGTCACTTACTATTTTTGTCTATATCATGGGTCATGCAATCCTAAGTGAATATCTACTCGTACCAAATATCAAAGGCATTGGTGAGGTAACTATCGTAGCAACCGCACTTGTTGGCTCCTTGATAGGATTTTTATGGCACAACTGCCACCCTGCCGAAATCTTCATGGGAGATAGTGGAAGTTTAGCACTTGGTGGATTTATCGCATACATGGCGATTATCACAAAAAATGAACTGCTACTTTTTCTTGTTGGTTTTGTTTTTGTTATGGAAACTGTATCAGTAATTTTACAAGTTGGGAGCTATAAAGCAAGGAAAAAAAGAGTTTTTAAAATGGCACCAATTCATCACCATTTTGAGCTAAAAGGGTGGGCGGAAAATAAGATAATTGTACGATTTTGGATTATGGCACTTATCTCAAATCTATTGGCACTTATCACATTAAAGATACGGTAATGACGATTTTTGGCTACGGAAAAACAACCAAAGCAATCGTAGAAAAGTTTAGAAATTGCAAAGTATATGATGATAAGTTCTCTGCCGTAACCTTCGATAAAAAAGGTAATGAGTTTTTACCACCAGAGATGTTTGACCCACAAAAAAGCACTCTTGAAGTCACAAGCCCAGGAATCCCACCCTCAAATCATCTCATCCAAAAAGCCCAAAACCTCATAAGCGAATATGACCTCTTTACAGACACCATGCCCTACTCTATCTGGATAACAGGCACAAATGGCAAAACAACCACCACAAATATGCTCCAACATCTTTTAAAGAAAAGAGGAAGTCTTGAAGGTGGAAATGTTGGAAATCCACTCGGAGAGCTTGATGAAAAAGCTCCTATTTGGATTCTAGAAACCAGCTCTTTTACACTCCACTACACAAATAAAGCAACACCAAACCTATATGTAATACTTCCTATCTCCCCTGACCATATCAGCTGGCATGGAAGCTTTGAGAATTACGAAAAAGCGAAACTAAAACCATTAGACACCATGCAAGAGGGAGAAGCAGTCATACTTCCAGAAAAATATGCTGATTATCCAACCCATGCTTTTAAAATTCTCTATGAAAATAGTGAAGATTTAGCCAAACATTTTGACATAGATGTAAAAAAAATAGATTTTAAAGAACCTTTTTTAACTGATGCACTTCTTGCCCTTGGAGTTAGCAAAATCCTTTTTGATGAAGTTGATTACGAGAAGATAAACAGCTTTGAGATAGGAAAACACAGAGTTGAAGAGTTCAGAGATAAACATGGAAGAGTCTGGGTCAATGACTCAAAAGCAACCAATGCAGATGCTACGATAGCAGCACTACAAAGCTATAAAGATAAAAAGATAAATCTTATTTTAGGTGGAGATGACAAAGGTGCAGACCTCACGCCACTGTTTGAAACCTTGCAATCATTTGATGCTCATATTTTTGCGATTGGGTCAAATGCTGAAAAAATTAATACACTTTCAAAAAAATATAATTTATCGTGCACAATTTCTAAAACACTTAAGAACGCAGTAGAAAACATCGACAACATGGGTAAAATAAGCATAAACCTACTCTCACCAGCCGCTGCAAGTCTAGACCAATTTAGCTCTTATGCCCAAAGAGGAGATGAATTTATAAGTTTAGTCAAAAATTTAAGTTGACTTTCAAAATATTTTACTATAATATCATTTCCAATTTAAGGCTGGATAGCTCAGTCGGTAGAGCAGGTGACTGAAAATCACCGTGTCGGCGGTTCGATTCCGTCTCCCGCCACCACTTAGATTGGAACTCCCAAAACATCGAACTTTCAAACTTTAAGGTTA
>DQTU01000139.1 GCA_015662615.1 Campylobacterales bacterium
GAAATCCAAAGGATCCTAGTAATGTAAGAGGAGGACCCACATTTGAGGTGCTTTTTAATGTACACAATAAACTTAAAAAACTTGGAATTAGAGAAAATTACGAGTTGACATTTTTTGCTCCGATGAAAGAACCAGGTGCTAGAATGGGACCTCAAGCACTTAAAATGATGGATATGTTTTATAAAAAACTTGATATAAAATCACAAACAGGAAAGAAAATCTTAGAGTTCAAACCTGATGGAATTTCTTTTGAAGATGATGTTTTTTTAGAGAGTGATTTTACAATGTTTATCGCCGCGGGAGATGGTCATAAGGTATTTGAAAACTCAGACATGCCGCTAAATGAGGCAGGATTGATTAAGATAAATGATTATTGTGAAGTAGAGGGTTGTGAGGGTTTATATGCTATAGGTGATTCAGTCGCACTAGAAGGCCCTGAATGGCGAGCAAAACAAGGACATATCGCAGAAGTCATGGCTAGAAATACAGCATATAACTTAGTTGAAAAGCATTATGGAAATGATTTAAGAAAAGGATATAAAAATCATCTAAATATACTTTGCGTCATGGATAGTGGTGATGGGGCAGCATTTGTCTATAGAAGTGATAAAAAAGGTTTGATGATACCTATGCCAATTGTTGGACATTGGATGAAAAAAGGGTGGGGTTGGTATTATCGAAACTCTAAGTTGGGTAAAATACCTCGTATTCCGGGCATGTGAGAACCGTAAAGAAATCGTGAATAGTTTCACGATTTTAGGTTCGGAACCAAAGTGGTCGGAACGAAGTGAAGCCACGACGGCATTAAACAAAAGCTAAATATACAGATTACTTCAAAGAGTCAGAAACAGCCATTAATTTTCTTTGGCTATAATCCCCTATAAAAAATAAGGGGATTATATGGCAAAACTTGCATCGGGGCGTGTTACAGAAAAAAGCTCACAATTACTAGATGAATTTAACGCATCACTCATGTTTGATAAAAAACTCTATGCTGAAGATATCGAAGGCTCAATCGCACATGCAAGCATGCTTGCAAACCAAGGTATTTTAACAAGCGATGAACTAACTCAAATCATTGATGGCATGGCAGAAATCAAAGTTGAGATTGAAAATGAAAAGTTTGTTTTTGATATCTCTGATGAAGATATCCACATGGCAATTGAAAAACGCTTAACGGAGATTATCGGTGATACTGGTAAAAAACTCCATACTGCACGAAGTAGAAATGACCAAGTAGCTCTTGACTTTCGTATGTATGTTCAGAAAAATAGTAAAAATTTAGAAGCTTTAACACTAAAATTAATCGATACACTTTTAGATATTGCATCTTCCCATGATGAAACCATGCTCCCAGGAATGACACATCTCCAACATGCACAACCGATAAATTTCGGTTACCACATGCTTGCTTATGTAGCTATGTTTCAAAGAGATGTACAGCGGTTTTCAGATAGTTTCAAGCGAAACAATTTTTCCCCTATTGGTTGTGCTGCACTCGCTGGAACACCACATAATATAGATAGAGAGTTTACAGCTCAAAAACTTGGATTTGATGCTCCAACTGTGAATTGTCTTGATACGGTTAGTGATAGAGATTTTGCATTAGAAATTCTTTTTAATATCGCAACACTCATGACTCATATATCAAGACTTTCAGAGGAATTGGTTATCTGGTCAAGTAGCGAGTTTAAGTTTATTGCTTTGAGTGATGCATATTCTACAAGTTCGTCTATCATGCCACAAAAGAAAAACCCAGATGTTCCAGAACTTTTGAGAGGAAAATCAGGTCGGGTTTATGGAAATCTTATTGCTCTGTTGACTGTGTTAAAAGGTCTTCCATTGGCGTACAATAAAGACATGCAAGAGGATAAAGAGGGTGTATTTGATAGTGTGCAGACCGCTGATATCTCACTTCGTATCTTAAATGAAGCATTAGCGACTATGAGTGTAAATAGTGCCAATATGGAGTCAGCATGTCAAGTAGGGCATTTGAGTGCGACGGATTTGGCTGATTATTTGGCGAAAGAGTGTGACATTCCGTTTCGTGATGCATATAAGATTACAGGTGCTATCGTGGTTCAAGCTGAAAAGTTAGGAGTTGATCTGAGTGAGATGAGTTTAGAAGAGCTCAAAGTTGCCGATAGTAGGATAGGGGAAGATGTCTTGGAGTATTTAAATCTTAGAAATTCTATGAATGCTAGAAATTCACAAGGTGGAACTTCTTCAAAATCGACAAAAGTGCAAATTGCGTATTTTAAAGAATGGTTGGAAAATTATGAGAAATAAAATATATTTAGCTTTAGTGGCGAGCTTACTTTTTGGTGGTTGTAGTGCTTCAGATGTAGAAGAGCTTATTAAAGGTAAAATTCTAGAGGATAGTGGTCTTGAAAATGATACGGGAAATATCAACACAGAGCCAGAGCTTGATATCTCTATTTCTACGCAGATTCAAGATGTATTAGATGCACACAATAGTGTCAGAGATGCGGTAGGCGTTAGCAGTGATTTAGAGTGGGATGAAACAATTGCAAAAGATGCACAAAGTTATGCGGATGAATTAGCATTAAGTGGTGCGTGGGAACATGATCCTAAAAATTCAAATGGATATGCAAATGGTCCATATGGAGAAAATCTTTATACATCAACCGAAAAAGTTACTTTGGAATTTGCTACAGGTGCTTGGGCAGATGAAAAACAGTACTACACTTATGGAGAAATAGGAGATGCTAGTACTTGTGTGAGCGGGGAAATGTGTGGACATTATACTCAGATAATTTGGAAAGATACATCAAAAGTTGGATGTGCAATGAGCAATTACAGAACTGGAGATTTTAAAAACTTGTATTTGATAGTTTGTAAA
>DQTU01000315.1 GCA_015662615.1 Campylobacterales bacterium
CCTATCTGTTAAAACTTTTCCATCCCCTTTAAAAAGTGCAGCCATTTGAATATAAAATCCGTCCTCTGAGGTCGGTGCTGCCATCTCTTCAATAAATTCATTTTCAACAATATCAGTTATCTCTTCATCAATTATAATTGCATCTGCAGGTGTAGTTTCAACTACTGCAGGTTCTATAGCAGCAACTTTTCCTGCAACCTCAGTTTGAGTTATTTTCTGCGTTACACCTTTCTCAGAAATTTTTCTAAACTCTGCTAAATTAATTGCATTTTGTACATCGGTAGTTGCTTGTACTGATGGAATTTGAGCTGCAGGTTTTACACTACTTCCCGTGTTTACTCCTAACCCTATAGTTGCGATGATATCATCATCATTGTTACTGAGTTTTCTCATCCATTTGGCTTCAGTTATAAGATCAACACGCTTAGTTATTCCAAATTTTAAACCAGCACCTGCATGGACAAATCCTTGTGAACCTTGATTTAGTGCAGGGGCAGTAAGACCATGTGTTGATTCATTACCCACACCAATTATTCCATATGGGCGTATACGCTTACCATGGTTCATTTCATAAATAATATTTGCTGAAACTCTCTCGATATCTGTTTCAGCGCCTAATGTACCCACTTCATTACTAGTAGAAGCTTCATATGCCGCTTGAACACCTACTTGATCATTTAAAAATACTGCTCCTCTAATACCATATAGTATCTCATCATCTTTTAGTGTGTCATCTTTTGCTTTATAGACAGCTTTACCTACGGTTGGCATCACTTCTATCTTTACAGCATAAGCAGATGTTGCCATCACAGAGATAAGCAATGTTGTAAGTAATTTGTTGACTTGTATCATAAGTCACTCCTTTATTTTAAATATTTGATAGATTATAATAGTATTGTGATAATGACCCATTAAAAAATTTTAATCAATAAATCGATATAATTTAATTTTAATGCTGACAAAGGAAATTATTTGAATCTTAATTTAAAGATAGAAGAGTTGATCTCTCAGAATAGTAGTGATTTTGAAGTTTCAAAGACTATAAAAGAGGAGATAAAAGCATACACAAACTCCTTAGATACTCTCTTTAAAAAGAATCAAGGCAAAAGTTTTCTTGTTAAGCATACAAGGTCAATAGATGCATATATTAAAATAATCTTTAAATATTCACTTAGAAAACACTTTGGTAAATATCAGCCTTTGATAAACACACTTCCCATAACCATCGTATCTTTAGGCTCTTATGCTAGGGAACAACTCTCTGTTTATTCTGATATTGACCTCATGATTGTCTATGATAATGTAAAAGGTTATAATTTACAGCCTATTATAGAGACGATATTGCAAATTGCATGGGATAGTGGTTTGAAACTTGGTCATAGAGTGCACCAGTTGACCGATGTTTACCCTGCAAGTCTTACAGATCAAACCATCAAAACAGCACTTATTGAATCAAGATACCTGTGTGGCTCAAAATATTTGTGGATGCATACCGAGCGTGAACTTGCAAAAATTAGAAAGGATGAACCTAAAAAGTTTATCCTTGAAAAAATTGAGGAGCGAAAGGGAAGATTAAAAAAATACTCTTTTAACATGCAGCCAAATATCAAAGAATCTGCTGGAGGGCTAAGAGATTTGAATACACTTTTTTGGATCTCCAATATACTTTATAATATTCAAAAAGTAAAAGATTTAACACCAAACATCATATCTGATCATGATTATTCAGGGTTGATGCACTCTATAGAGTTTTTATATCGTGTTCGTGTTGCTCTACATTTAAGCGCTAACAAAAAACAAGATCAACTTCTTTTTCATTTTGTACCTGATGTTGCAAATAAATTGAGATTAACGCAAAGAAGGTTAGTTGAAAAAACATTTGAAGCAATGCTAAAAATTGAAACTGTTTGTGAATATTTAATTAAAAAAGTTACACACTCTATCTTATATGAAAAAAAACAATTCTCAAAAATAAAAAACTCAAGAGTGCGCAAAAATATTTATATTTATAATGGATTGATATGTACTCCACTTAATACACAAACAGAAAAGTTAGAGTATTTTTTAGAGTATTTTTTATTATTTCCTGATAAGCACTACTATTTTGAAACAACTTATATACATTACTTACAAAAAGCAAAAAAAGATGAAATTTCATCTAAAACAATCAAAAAACTTTTTTTTAGAAAACATTTATACAGCTTTTTAATTGCACTATATAAATCAAAACAGTTAGGTACCGTTTTCCCACTTATAAATAAAATATCACACCTCCCACAATTTGACGGCTATCATAAATACCCTGTAGATATCCACTCTATTCGGACATTATTAGCATTAGAAGATATTGAAGATACAAATGTAAAAAGACTTTTTGAATCATTTGATGAAGAAGAGAGAGCATTTTTAAGAGTTGTAGCATTTTTACATGACTCAGGTAAAGGTCGTAAAAAAGATCATAGTCTCCTCGGTGCAGTTCTTGTAAAAGCTTTTGTCAAATTGTTAAGATTTTCCCCTCAGCATGTTAATTATGCTTATACACTCGTACAATATCATACACTCATGAGTAATATCGCAAGTCGAGAAGATATATATAGTGAAAAAGTAATCTTCTCGTTTATTTCAAAACTAGAAGATATAAAAGTTTTACAGCTTCTTTTTGTACTCACATATGCAGATATAGAATCAGTTGCCAAAGGAGCATACTCTAGTTTTAATGCTAAACTTTTAAATGAGCTTTTTATTATCTCTTGTGAAGCTTTTGAAAATAAAAAGAGAATAACTGAAGCACAAAAAAGGACAAAAAAAGAGAAACTTCTGAAAAAATCTACTCAATTTTGTGAAATAAACAGAGTTTTACAAAAAAAGATACTCTCTATTGAGTCTAACCTACTCTATTTTAAGTACACCCCTGAAGAGATTGTAAAAATAGCTTCTTGGGTTCACACACTTAATAAATCTTATGATTACATCATATCTCATGAGGGCTCTTTAGTCATTGAGATTATAAGAAAAGAGGATCTGAATCTTGGCTTTTTACTGGGTAAACTTACAAATCTAAATGTACAATCTATGGATATTTTTAAAATTTTTAATGATATTAAATATTTTAGAGTTGAATTTTTAGAGTTCGTAGAAAAAGATGATCTTCTTTTTATTGATGAAATTATAAATAGCTCATTTGATATGGATAGCAAGATTAAGCTTCCTGTCTCTAAAATGTTAAAGAGTGAAATTGATATTGAGTGCAATCATTCTAACACTTATGCAAGGATGAGTGTATCGACAAAAGACACTTCTGCGCTGTTAGCTAATATAATGTCAACATTTGACGATATGGGGATAGACATCGCGAGTGCAAAGATACAAACTATTAAAAACAGAGCTAGAAATCTATTTTTAATTGAAAAAAATGGTAAGTTTTGCAATAATCAAGAAGAGGTCGTACGAAGATTAACAACAAAAATTGAAAATTAAAGGGTAAATATGTGTGGAATCGTTGGTTATATTGGTAAATCAGAAATTAAAGATATACTAGTTGATGGACTTAGAGAGTTAGAGTACAGAGGCTATGATTCAGCTGGAATTGCGGTTTTACAACAAGATGAAATCAAATCATATAAAGCTGTTGGAAAACTTATAAACCTAGAAGAGAAGACAAAAGATTTTGCTTCTGAAGGTTTTGGACTTGGAATAGGACATACACGTTGGGCAACACATGGTAAGCCAACAGAACTCAATGCGCACCCACATCTTGGAGAGTTTTCATATGTTGTACATAATGGAATTATCGAAAACTATCAAGAACTTAAAGCAATGCTTCAAAGTGAAGGTGTTACATTTTTAAGTCAAACTGATACAGAAGTCATCGTACATCTTTTTGAGAAAAATTATAAAGCGTTAAATGACCCAATGGCAGCATTTGAAAAAACAGTTGAGACACTTGAAGGTGCATATGCGGTACTTCTTATCACAAAAGTTGATCCTGATAAAATTTATTTTGCAAAACATGGTTCTCCAATGATCGTTGGAAATGATGATAATGGAGATATACATTTTGGATCAAGTGACGCTGCACTTATCGGAAAAGCAACTGAAGTTATCTATCTTGATGATGGTGATTATGGTTACACTTCAGTAGAAGGTATCAATATTCTTCACAACCGTAAGCCAAAAGCACTCAATAAAAAAGCTCTAATTGGAGATAAGATCTCAGCTCAAAAAGGTGGTTTTAGATTCTTCATGGAGAAAGAGATCTATGAACAGAGTGAAGTTTTAGGCGATACGCTTATTGGAAGAGTTCTTGATGATAAAATTCAATTTGATGAATTAGATGAAAACTTTTTTGACGGCATCGAAGAGATCAAAATTTGCGCATGTGGAACAAGTTACAACTCAGGGCTTGCCTGCTCATACATCTTTGAGAGACAAGCTAAGATAAAAGCAACGGTTGAAGTTGCAAGTGAATTTAGATATAAAGAGCCACTACTTACTAAAAATACACTTTTTGTGGTTATCAGTCAGAGTGGAGAAACTGCCGATACTTTAGAAGCGCTAAAAATGGCAAAAGCAGCAGGACTTAAAACTTTAGCAATTTGTAATGTTGATAACTCTTCAATAGTAAGAATTGCTGATCGTACAATTTTAGCACGAGCTGGCATTGAAAAAGGAGTTGCAAGTACCAAAGCATTTGCAACACAAGTTATGGCAATGTGGATGTTAACAATTTATGTTGCACAAATTAGAAAGACAATGACTCCCCAAGAGATTAAAGTTGAGTTAAATGCAATGCGTCATATCCCAACAACAGTTGTGGTAACTGACAAACTGCATGAAAAGATGAAAAGACTCTCAAAAAGATACCTTCACGGTCATGGTTTCTTCTTTATCGGAAGAGATATGTTCTATCCATTAGCACTTGAAGGTGCTCTAAAACTAAAAGAGATCTCTTATCTTCATGCAGAGGGTTACCCAGCAGGAGAGATGAAACACGGACCAATAGCATTGGCTGATAGTGAACTGTTTACCGTAGCACTTATGCCTAAAACTTTACACTTTGACAAAATAAAAAGTAATGTTGAAGAGTTAGCCGCAAGAGATGCAACAATACTTGCAATTTCTCCTGAGAGAATTGAGTTGACAGATGATTATGTTCACACATACCATAGTGATCATCCGATGAGTGAATTTTTTGAGATGATGGTTGTTACACAGCTTTTAGCATTAGAAGTTTCAATAAGACTTGGAAATGATGTTGATATGCCAAGAAACTTGGCGAAGTCTGTTACTGTAGAATAATCAAATTTTTGCTATCCTAGCGATAAAAAATCGCTAGGATAGAGATGCAAGATATACTCACACTTTTAAGCTCCAAAACCACCCTAAAACCAAATCAAATCAAAAATATCCTCTCCCTCATAAAAGAAGGTGCAACAATCCCTTTTATCGCAAGATACAGAAAAGAGATGACAGGCGGTGCAAGTGATGAACAGCTTCGTGATTTTGATGAAATTTATACAAGTATTAAAAAGATGATTGATAGACGAGATGAAATTATCAAACTCCTTTATGAGAAAGAACTCTTTGATGAAAAACTACAAACCATGTTATCAAATGCAAAAACCATCACAGAACTTGAAGATATCTACCGACCTTTTAAAGAGAAGAAAAACACCAGAGCTTCCATTGCACTAAAAAATGGACTTGAACCTTTGGCAAATAGACTTCAAAGTGCAAGACTTAGTGAGGTAGAGTTAAAACAAGAGGCAAAAAGATTTATAAAAGGTAGTGTTAAAACTATTGAAGAAGCTATAAAAGGAGCCCAAGATATCATAGCAGAGCGTTTTTCAGATAGTGCAAAAGAGCGTGAAGTGTTGAGAAATTTAACACTTACACATGGAGTGTTAGAGGTTAAAGCAGCAAAAGGTTTTAACGAAAAAGGAATATTTTCAAAATACAAAACCCATAGTGAAAAAGTAGCTTACATCCCTTCGCACAGATACCTTGCAATCATGCGAGGAGTACATGAAAAAGAGCTCTCTGCTAAAATCACCATTGATACAGATAGATATCACGATACCCTTTACCGATACAAGATAAAAAAAGATCCAAACAGCTCTAAACATCTACTTTTTGAAGCTTATAAAGATGGTTTTAAAAGATTACTTTTCCCGTCAATTGAGAGAGAAGTTCACAACATATTAAAAGAGAAAGCTGACCGTGCTGCCATTTCAGTGTTTGGAAAAAATCTCACGCAGCTTCTCATGACTCCACCTGTCACTAAAAAAATCCTTTTAGGCGTTGACCCTGCATTTAGAACAGGTTGTAAACTTGCAGTTATCGATGAAAATGGAAAATATCTAGACCATGGAGTCATCTATCCGACTGAACCTAAAAATGATTATGAAGGTTCCAAAAAAAAGATAATTTCTCTTTTAAAAAAATATGATATCACAGGAGTGGCTATCGGAAATGGAACAGGTTCTCGTGAAACGCAAGCTTTTTTTGCCCGTCTTAATAAAGAGTTAGAAACTCCCTTAAAATATACCGTTGTTTCGGAAGCTGGGGCTTCCATCTACTCTGCTTCTAAAATAGCAAGTCAAGAGTATCCTGATTTAGATGTGACAATTCGTGGTGCAATATCTATAGCTGGGAGGCTTCGTGACCCCATGGCAGCACTTGTGAAAATAGACCCAAAATCATTAGGAATTGGACATTACCAACATGATGTTGACCAAAAACTATTAGAGAA
>DQTU01000246.1 GCA_015662615.1 Campylobacterales bacterium
AACATGTAGAAAAGATGTTAGCACAGGGGAGATCTACACTCCCCGTCGAAATCACACAACTTATGCTCAAAGATTCTTTGGAACTTGACAGTGGGGATAGGGATATCATCTTCGATGCGTGTCAAAAGAGTTCTGAGCCTCATATTCTTATCACACATGGCACAGATACTATGGTAAAAACGGCGAAAAAACTCTCTACTATTTCTGATAAAACTATCGTACTCACAGGCTCAATGATCCCTTATGCTTTTAAAAACTCTGATGCTATTTTTAATCTTGCATTTTCAATATCTTCTGTCCAGACTCTTCCCTATGGAATATATATCTGCATGAATGGACAAATCTTCACATGGAATAATGTTCTGAAAAACAAGGAGAAGGGTCTTTTTGAAAAACTTTTTTAAGCTACTTTTTTTACTCTCATCAACACTTTTTGCACTTGAAAACCACTCCTATATCGGTGGTATTGCAGTTATCAATGTAGGAGTCTTTGAAGAGAAACCAAAGATATTTTATAAAGCAAAAGAGGCAAAAGTCATTCAAAAAGAGGAAAGCTATTTTGCAATTATCGGTATAGGATTGGATGAAAAAGCAGGGAAAAGACATATCGTAGCAGTAACGCATAATAAAAAACTAGACTTCTATTTTCAAGTACACCCTAAATCCTATAAAAAAGAGTTTATCAAATTAAAATCCAATAAGCGTGTTACCCTCTCAAAAGTAGATTTATCTCGTTTTCATAGAGAGAAGGCAAAAGCTAAAAAAGTACTTGGAAGTTTTAATAAAACACTCTCTTCAGACTTGGACTTTATTACTCCCGTACATGGACGCATCTCTTCCCCTTTTGGTAAAAGAAGATACTTTAACAATAAACCAAAAGCCCCACATTCTGGCATTGACATTGCCGCCAAAAGAGAAACTCCAATTTTGGCTGCTGAGAGTGGATATGTAGCCATCAGCGAAGAGTTCTTTTTTAATGGAAATACGATTTATATAGATCATGGAGAAGGCGTTGTCACACTCTATTGTCACATGAGTAAATGTGCTGCACAGGAGGGAGACTTTGTTTTAAAAGGGGATATTATCGGTTATGTTGGAACAACCGGTAGATCTACAGGACCTCATCTGCATTTTGGAGTTGTTTTAAACTCCAAATCTGTAGATCCTCGAATTTTTGTAAAGGATTATGCTGGAACCAAACTTTCCAAAAGTGCTTTTTCACAAATTGGCTCTGAAAAATAATACCCTTGAAATTCATCTACACCTAACTCATAACAGATATCAAAAATATCTTTTGAGTAGACATGCTCTCCAACGGTTTTGATATCAAGCGCTTTTGTAAGAGAAGCTATTGATTTCACCAGTTCATATGAGTTTTTATCTGTATCTATATTTTTGATAAGTGACCCATCAATCTTTAAAAATGAAGGGGCGATATCAAAGATACGCTTGTAATTTGAAAATCCTGATCCAAAATCATCGATAGCAATTCTGACCCCTAGTGCTTTAACTTCTTCTACAAATAGTTGCACTGCTTCATAATTATCTATATCTTCGCTCTCAACGATTTCAAAAATAAGGCGGTTTCCTATTTTATACTTACCTATCAGCTCTTTAAGTGTACCTATCAACAGATTGTTATTGATATCTTCAAATGATAAATTTAGTGAAAAATCAACTTCTAGATCTTTCATAATTTCAAAACTTCGCTCAATCATAATTTGTGTCAATTTTTCATACTGTTTGGTCTGTTTTGCAACATTTAAAAAGAAGAATGGAGAAACAAACTCTATCTCTCCATCTTTTTCTCTCTCTAGTCGCATCAAAACTTCATATTTGACAATATTTTGCTCTCTATCAACTATAGGTTGGAAAAATGGAACAATATGGTTTTCTAAAATCGCTTTTTTAATTTCACTACGCCAAAAACGTGCATCTTTTAACTGTTTTGTAGTATCAATAGAACGATTATATGCGATATAATTTCGTCTGGTTTTTTGTGCATACTTTAGCGCAATTTCTGCTTTTTCCAAAGAATTTTGTTTCTCAAATGAGATACCAATCGTCACATCAAATTCAACATAATCATCTGCATCTTCTATATAGGCTGAAAACTTGGAAAGCTCCTCTAGAAACTCTGGTATCTCTTTTTCATATTCATCAAGAGAT
>DQTU01000056.1 GCA_015662615.1 Campylobacterales bacterium
AAAGATATTATCAATTTAGAGCAGTTTAACTTAGACCAAACAGATTACAACATAGTGCAGTTTGCAGTATTTGAAGATGATCTCTTTGTTATGGACTCGGAGTATGATATTCATCACTTCTCTGTTGACTCCATTATAAATTCAGAAGTTAAAACTAATGAGGAGCAAAAAGAGGGAGCAAAAGAGGAGATTGATGATATTGAAGATAGTAAATATAAAGTTAAATTTTTAACAGTTGATGATAGTATGACTATGAGATTAATCATTAAAAATACTCTTCTTAAAAATTTTAAAAACATAGAGGTCTATGAAGCAGATGATGGTTACAAGTGTTTAGATGTATTAAAAGAGAACCCAGATATTGATGTTATTTTCATGGACTGGAATATGCCAAACTTAAATGGAGCAGATACAGTTGATAAAATAAGAGAGAAGGATATATACAAACATATAAAAATAATAATGGCAACAACTGAAGGCGCTAAAGATAAGGTAAGACAGATGATCAGCAAAGGGGTCAAAGGGTATTTGGTAAAGCCATTTAAGCCAGAAACCATTGTACCACTTGCTACAAAAATGATAGAAATCATAAAAGAAGAGAGAAATGTTTAGTAGTGAAAATGTAATTCAGAAGAGTGTTGACTACATAACAAAAAGTTATCTTAGAAATGTTATGCAACTTGCCATCTTTCGGACTGGCAATGATGAAATTTATGCAATTAACATCTCTAAGATACTTACATTTCTCATAAAAGACAATGTAGAGATTACAAGGACACCATCGGCTGATGATATAGTTCACGGCGTTATTAACCTTAGAGGTGAATTCATTACAGTTGTAAATCTTGATAGCTGGATAGGTAAAATAGTAGCAAGTGATGATGTATATAAAATAATAATAGTATGTAACTATAACGAGAAAAAAGTAGGAATTCTTGTAAAAGATATCATCAAGATAGAAGAGAAAAATAGTGATGAACTAAAACTGCCAAGCGGGAATGATCCAAAAATCTCTTATGTTACTGAAATTGACATAAATGGAGAAAATGAAACCTGCATCATATTTGATGCTGAAAAACTTCTTTCAGATATAAACATATCCAAAGAGGGTGGAACTACAATTTATGACATTGGAAATATGGAGGATCTTCCACCAATCAACAGTAACAAATATCTTTTTGTTGCAGAAGATTCAACTACAGTAATTTCCAGGCTACATGAATTTTTTAAATCTATTAATGTAAATTATGAAATTTTTGAAAATGGACAACTGCTTATCGATAAACTTCAAACTTTCTCTCCTGAGCAGATTGGTCTTATAGTTACAGACATTGAGATGCCTATAAAAAATGGGTATCAAGTTATCAAATATATAAAAGAGGATCCCCTCTTTAAAAACATACCTATAGTAGCACTTACTAGTATGACAAACATTGGAGTCAACGACAAAATTTTAAGACTTGGCGCATTGGCGCTAATTAATAAAGCAGACATAAAAACACTCTATTCTTACATTAAGAAATATCTTGAAATGGAGTAAAAGATGAAAAAAAATGGCAGCATTAGAACAAAAAATGTATGGTTAGGTGTAGGGATTTTCCTCGCTTTCATAATCTTACAACTTGCAATAAGTTTTAGATTTTCAAATATAAGTGGAGAGATAAACCAGTATCAAGAGAGATCAAAAACTATCATAGCTCTTGAAAAAATCAAAAATAGTCTCTTAAATTATAAATATACAAATGATGAGAACTACCTACTGGGCATTAGAGAGAAATTAAATACAATCGGTGAGCCATTAAGAGGGAAGATACTCTCTGTGCTACCAAGCATCAAAAATAGTCCTACAGCTTACAATAACATAGAAAAATTGATTGACAAAATCATAACAAATGAGAGTAGAGCAAATGAAGTAACAATTGACATTACAAAAGAGAATATAATTATGTTCGTTATTATTTTAATCATTAACATCATAATTAACTATGCACTCTATATATTTACAAAAAGAATAATAGTAAATATTGAAAAACTCCAAAAAGGTATATTATCTTTTTTTAATTTCTTAAATAGAAAAGAGACAGAAGTAGAAAAACTAAATATAAAATCTAATGATGAGTTTGAACAAATTTCTGAAATAATTAATGAAAATATTGAAATAATTAAAAATAGTGTTAATAGAGACAAAGAGTGTGTTAGTGAAATTAGAGATGTTGTATATGCTATGGAGGAGGGAGACTTCTCATATAGAATTCAAAAAGAGCCAGCTAACCCAGAGATTGCAAACTTAAAACATAATCTAAACAATCTTTTGGATACATCACAAAAACTCTATAAAAATATTCTAGGTGTACTTGAAGATTATAAAAAAGAGAAATTTGAAGATAGGGTTAACATAGAAGCAAAAGGAGAAATTGGAAAACTCATTGAAGGGGTAAACAGCTTAGGTAATTCACTCAAAGAGTCTTCTGAGCTAATTGTTGGAATTCTTTCTCAAAAGAGTGGAATTTTGCAAGATACATCTAGTAAGCTTACTGAAAGTATAGATGAACTCTCTGAAATATTCACTAAAACAAATAAAAATATTGACAATGTAACAGTGCAAGTAGATGAGATTATGAATGCTGTAGAGTCAACAGTTGCCAAAACAAATGAGATGAAAGAGGTTGCAAATGAGACTTCACACTCAGCGGAAGTTGGTCAAGAGTTTGCAAATAATACTCTAAATGCTATGCAAGAGATCTATGCATCAACCAACGACATAAGTGAAGCTATTAGCGTCATAGACTCCATTTCATTCCAGACAAATATTCTTTCACTCAATGCAGCAGTTGAGGCTGCAACTGCTGGTGAAGCTGGTAAAGGTTTTGCTGTTGTTGCACAAGAGGTAAGAAACCTTGCAAACAAGAGTGCTGAGGCCGCCAAAAAGATAAAAGATCTTGTCTTCAAAACACAAGAGAAATCGAATGAGGGTATAGAAGTTACCAAAAGCATGAAAGATAATTTCGTAGCAGTTGTTGAGAATGTCTCAAATACACTTAAATTGGTTAATGCAGTTGCTGAGGAAGCAGATAGCGAGATGAGAAAAATCACCTCTATCAATAAACTAATTAAAGATATAGATACAATGATACATAAAAATAAAGAGATAATGCAAAATACTTATGTTGTAACTTATGATCTTTCAAAAATATCAAACGATCTATATGGGCATGTAAAAAATAAAGCTGTAGAGAACGAAAATGGATGAGATAAAAGAGGCATTTGTCGAGGAGAGCCAAGATCTTTTTGAAAATATAAGCTCACTCCTCATAGAAGCAGAAGAGTCTGGCGAACTAGATGATGAAAAGATAAACGGTCTATTTAGAGATATACATACACTAAAAG
>DQTU01000308.1 GCA_015662615.1 Campylobacterales bacterium
AATCATCATCTTCACATGACTCATGTCCAAAGCCTGCAAACATATAAGGGGTAACAGCATAATCAGGTATTTTATAACGTGCGATTCCATTAAAATAAAAACGGTTCATAGTTGCATCATCACTATTGTCAACTTCCATATTTAAAAGTCTATCATAGCCTACTCTAAGCCCAAAATTGTTTGTAAAAAATGTATCAAAATTCAGACCTAGAACGGTTGAATCTCCCATTCTATAATTATTGTCCATTAAGTTTTTTCCAACATGTGGGGTTAATTCATAACTATAGTCTTTAGCCAAAATAGAGGTAGTAAGTGTTCCAATCAACGCAAAACCAAAAAGTAGTTTCTTCATAAAGAGTATCTCCTTGCAATATATATGACTATATCGACGCAAAAGGAAATATCTTAAATCATTTTTGCATTGCTTTTAGTTGAAGTGTGTCTATTCCATAAAAATCTTTTCTAAAAGATGGAGTACTATTATTGTCAGTAAAAACCGTAAAGTATTGTATATGAATAGGAATTTTCTTTTTTAATGATACATTCATAGTTTTATTGGCATCAATTAAATCAACAAGCTCATCTTCAGTATATTTTGTATGTTCTGAAAGTAGATGAAGTAAATCATAAGGCTTAGCAAGTCTTAAACACCCTGAACTATAGAGCCTATACTTTTGAGTTGTCAAACTCTTTGAATTTGTATCATGAAGATAAACATTATATTTATTTGGAAAGATAAACTTCATTTGACCTAAAACATTATCCTCTCCTGGATACTGCATAAAATAATAAGGTATACCTCTACCCTCTGCTAAATACTGCTCCCAATTTACATTTTTTGGATCAATTTTTGGTGAATATCTAGAAGGCTTTTGATGGATATGTATATGTTCTTCTATCAAAGCGTTAGGATTTGCAACCAATTTAGGAATATAGTCTTTTCGCATCAACCCCTGAGGAACGATCCATGAAGGATTTAAAACTAAATACTCTAATATATCACTAAAAATTGGTGTAGGGCGATCTTCTCTTCCTACAACTACAAAGATATCATCAATTAAAGTTCTATTTTTAAAATATTTTAGTGAAAACTCTGGTATGTTAATAATAATATATTCACTATCATAAATTTTTGCAAATAGTTTATGTCTTTCAATATTTAACTTAATAAGTTCACGCTTCTCTTCAACACTCTTTCTTGTATAAAGTACAGTTACACGATCTAGTTCGCCTGTCTCTTTTAGGTAATGTCTTTTTTGAAATCTCTTTAATGCACGCTCTAGTTTTTCATCAAACGTAGGAAATTCCATATAATTTTTATCTATCTTTTTAAGATCACCAGTAGAAGTAAGATAAAATTTTAGTTGTGAAGCACGATACCCATAATCCCCAACTTTCATCAACTTTCCATAATCTACAACAGGAAATGAGATATCACTATACCTATGATATGCTTGTACTAATTTTCTATATTCATCTTCCAATGGGAGATATCGCTGAAACAGTACTTCTAACATATTAGATTTTAGAGCAAGATGCAAGTCATCATCATAATGAAAAACTTTAGGATTTTTCTCCCAGACTAAGTCAATTTCACTCTCTTTTAATTGTGCTTGAAATTTTCCCCAATCAATTAATCCTACACTTAAATCATGTGAAAATGAGAAAAAAGCATCCGTTGCAAGTAAATCAATCTGTGCACGAATCCGTTTTTGTTCTAAGTCATCATGGATATCTATTGATTCCATCAACTCTTCTATCTCATCCTGACCATAATCCAAAGAGAGATAATTGATCATAGGATTTCTAGCGGCAATTAACAAATCACTTAAATCTTGTGAATCCCAGTGTAATTTTTGCTGATATTTTTGATAAAAAGCATTTACTTTATAAGGATTTTTAAAAGAGCTACTATTTGATTCTTGAATAATCTCTTGTTGACAACAAGAGAGATCAAAATCAATAAAAGCATAAACATGTGATGCCAATAAGGCAAATAAAAAAAGTTTTTTCATGATTTAATTTTTTTGAAGTGTCACAAGAAGAGCATTTTGCTCTTCTTGTGGATAATTAGAATTTATAGTTTACGCCAAGACCATAAGTATCAAGGTTAACATCATCCTCTGCAGGAGTCAGACCAACACCATATGTGTCTCCAGCATCAACGCTATGTAAGATTCTTACACCTTCTGCAACAAGACTCCAACTATCATTGATTGCGAACTCAAGACCTAGACCAAATGATGGGCTTGCTTCATCAAGTTCACCTGATAAACCACCAGCAGCAGTACTTATACTTTCAACTTTTGCTTTTGCATAACCTGCAAGACCAAATAGGGATACTTTATCGCCTAATGGCAATTGTGGTTTAAGATAAATTCCATAATTTTCTTTAAGCTCAGATGATCCACCACCATTATGATCAGCATCTGTTATACCAAATCCAGCACGACCTTCAACAGCAATATATTTATTAAAGTTATAACCAACTTTACCAACAAGATCACCTAAACATGAACAAGCACCAGAATTTGTCTCAAATCTACCACACAATGCATCAAGACCAACATACCATTTTTTTGGCTTAACTACAGCAGCTACTACGGGTGCTACTACAACCGGTGCAGGTACCACTACTGGCTCAACTTGTTTTACCTCTTCAACTATAGCTTCTTGAACATCTTGTGCTTCATAATCTACTAGTGGCTCAATATCCGCACCAGCAAATAATATAGTTGCAGATGCAGCCATCAATATAACTTTTCTCATTTCAAACTCCTAATTTAAAATTATTTAATTTATATACTACACAAATTTAAATTAAACTAAATTTAATTTTGTCACTTTTTTATCTGTTTTTATCATATATTGTAAAAAACACTTAATATAGTATAAGTATTATATATAAAATTTCTTTAAAAAATGCTCATCTACATCAATTAAACCCCTATCTCTTAGTGATTTAATAATATTTTTATCACAATCTGTGTCTTGGGGCCAACGTCTTGGGAATTTCTCTAAAGCACCCTTATTCGTTCCATCGACACCAATAAACTCTTTTTTAAGATAAATATCTCTAGAAGCATCAATATTATTGACCACTCTCCAAATCAACATGTAGGGATTTTCTAAATCATTTTTTTCTGCATCTACAAAAATTAATAGTTTCGTATGCTCTTTTATAGGTTTTAATTTTTCATATACCACTTTAATAGGCTCTTTTTTATCTATGGCAATCACACAAATCGGTGTTTTAGTATAAGTTTTATACTGTTTAATCTTAGAGATCGTAGGATCAAGTGCATGTATCTTTTTTAAAAGTTCTTCATCACTAAGTACCGTTTTTTTAGGAAAATCTACATTATCTTTCGTACAATCAATACCTAGCTTTCCACCATACGCAAAATCATCAGATGAATGGTCAAGTGCATCACAAACACCTTCACTAATCACAACATTTCCTATCATCAAACGATCACAGATATAATCACTCAAGGCTTCATAGTCTTCAAGATCAGGGGCATCCTCATTTACAAATATAGCGTGTTTGACAAAACTCATCTGCCCTACACCCCAAAACACATGCATAAACTGTTTAGCATGTCCTGGATATGCCGTTTTCATTTTTGCAATAATGAGATTGTGAAACACACCATTTTCAGGCATGACATAATCAATCAAATCAGGAGCTGTGGTTTTAAGTAGTGGTAAAAATATTCTCTCAGTTGCCCATCCCATATATTTATCTTCCAAAGGTGGTTTACCAACAACAGTAGCTAAATAGACAGGATCTTTTTTATGCGTTATACAAGAAACGTCCATCACTGGATATTCCTCTTCGAGAGTATAATATCCAGTATGATCCCCAAAAGGTCCTTCAATTTCCATTTTGGTCGGATCAACCCAACCCTCAATAATAAAATCCGCATCTTCAGGTATCCAAATCTCATTAGTTAACGATTTCACAAGTTTGGCACTTTCACCTTTTATAAACCCATACATTAAAAGCTCAAACAAACCATGAGGAAGCGGGGCAGTAGCAGCCCATGTATAAAGTGGATCTCCACCGATAGCAATAGAAACAGGCATCTTTTTCTCAGCCTCTTTATATTGGCTAAAAAATACGGCAGAATCTTTATGAATTTGCCAATGCATACCTAAGCGGTTTTTATCATAAACTTGTAAACGATACATACCAAGATTTTTAACTTGTCCATCAAGTGACTGTGTATAAACTTGCCCCATCGTGATAAAAGGTCCACCATCTTGTGTCCAAGTTTTTAAAATTGGAATATCGTATAGGTTTACACTAGCACCTTCAGTAACAAACTCTTGTGAAGCACCTCTTTTTTTCAACCGCGAAGGAAAAACATTTTTGAGTTTAAAAAGTTGTGAAAACATGCCAAGTTTTTGACCTAAAGTCACAGGAGGTTTGATTTTCAAAAGTGAATCAATTTCACTAGCGATTTCATCCGCATCTCTGCCTATAAAAAGATTTGTAGCCCCATGAGAGCCAAAAACATTCATAAGTACAGGAGTTTTAAACTTTTTATCTAATCTTTTACTAACAGGTTTTGTAAAAAGGAGTGCTTTGGAGTCACTCTTTTTTACTTCGATATAAGCGATATAGGGGATTTCCAAATCGATATCAACTTCTTGATCAATTACCCTTAAAAGATTGTGCTCTTTTAATAACTTTATCGCTTCATCCATGACTACTCCTACAGTATTTCTTTAAGTGCAAGCTCCTCTGCTCGTTTTAAAAGCTTAATCGCACCATTTTCAACCATGATATCAGCCAACTCTTTGCCTAAAGATTTATAATCACTTTTGCTTCCTGTAATTTTCTCTTTTAAAAGTTCATCACCATTTGGCATACCTACGATACATCTTACTTCTAATTGATCGCCTTTAAGTTTAGCATTTACACCAATCGGAACTTGGCAGCCACCTTCAAGTACTTCTACAAAATCTCTCTCAACTGAAGTTTCTATCATTGCATCTTCATCTTGAAGCATAGAGATAAGCTCTAATATTTTTGGATCATCAATGGATTCGATGCCTAAAGCAGCTTGTCCCATAGCAGGAATCATCTGGGTGGTTGGAATTGGAGTTGCAAACTTCACTTCACGATTAAGACCCAATCGGTTAATTCCAGCTGTTGCTAAAATAATTGCATCATACTCACCCTCTTTTAGTTTACGAATTCTTGTATTTACATTTCCTCGTAAATTTTTGATGATAAGATCTGGACGAAGTGCTAAAATTTGCATTCTTCGTCTTAAGCTTGTGGTTCCCACTACTGCTTTTTGAGGAAGGGACTCAATACCATCATATTTTTCACTAAGTAATGCATCTCTAACATCTTCTCTTTTGGTAATCACAGCAAGCACTAAACCATCAACAAACTCAGCAGGAACATCTTTAAGACTATGCACTGCGATATGCGCTTCACCTCTAAGCATCGCATCTTCAAGCTCTTTTGTAAAAAGCCCTTTCCCTCCAATCTTTGCTAAAGAGGTATCTAAGATAATATCCCCTTTAGTTTTCATAATCTTCAACTCAACTTCAAGCCCATTATGCGCAGATTCTAGTCTCTCTTTAATATGTTCAGATTGCCAAAGTGCTAATTTACTTCCTCTTGTTGCAATAATCAGTTTCTTCATTTTATTCCTAAAATTGTTTTATATTTATTTCTACTAAAATCTTTTTTACCATTGACATAAACTGTCGGAGTGCCATTGATCATCATCTTACCGGCAAGTTCTAAATCCTCACTATAATGTTTGAGTATCTCTTGGGTATTTATATCTTTAATGGTTAACTTAGTTCCCATTTTTTTATTAAACGCTTCAAGTATCTTTTTTTCATCTTTTGAGTGTATTTCAAATTTCTTCTCATATACTTTTAAAAGTGCATTCTCAACACCTTTTTTCTCTAGTGCCATAGCAGCTTTGATAACAGTTGGAGCTTCGGGATGAAGCATAGTGAGTGGAAAATGGTAATAAAAAAGTGCAATCTTTTTTGGATTCGCTTTAACCGCTTTTAAAATTCCAGGCATATAGCTTTGGCAAAATGGACATATAGGATCACTAAAAATTACAATCTTATCTTTTGCATCAAAATCACCAAGCAGGAGAT
>DQTU01000063.1 GCA_015662615.1 Campylobacterales bacterium
AAGTTGTTAAGAAATTTGCACTTCCTGGTGAAGGTGGTGGTAACTTATTTGTTAAAACACATCCGAACTGTAAATATATCTTTGCAGATCGTCCAGTGAATCCAGATAGAAAACTTCAAACTCAAATCTATGTAATAGATAAAGTAAAATTAGAAGTTGTTAAAACTATTCCAATTCCTGAGAAATATCTTAAATCTGCTGATCCAAAAGTTAAAGCTAGAGGACCAGTACACTTTGAGTTTAATGCAGATGGTTCAGAAGTGTGGACAAGTATTTGGGGTAACAAAGTTACTGCAACAGCTATCTTAGTATTTGATTCAAATACTCTAGAGCTTAAAGCAGCAATTGAAGATCCTAGACTTAAAACACCTACTGGTAAGTTTAATGTTACAAACACAATGAATGATCTTTACTAACATTTGACATTGTTAAAATGATATCGGGCTTCGGCTCGATATTGTTATCTATTTCTAACTATAATAAAAATCAAATATAACATTTCAAGGGATTTATGATGAGAGGCCATCCACTACTTTCTTTTCTTCTAGCAACTACCTTATTTTTACAATCTGCAAATGCCATTGATAGTGCCTCAGGACACATGGTTGAAGCAATACCAAAAAAAGATATTGGCAAAGAAGTTTATGAAAAATACTGCATGGATTGTCACCACAAAGACCGTATCGGCATCGCTGGACCTCCACTCATTCCAGCATTTTTAAAAAAATATAAACTTAAAGATTTGGTACCAAAAATTAGAAATGGTTTTCCTCAAACCCTCATGCCAAATTATGAATTTTTAACTACTTGGGAGCTTATGGAAGTTTCCAGATACATAAAAAAACCAGTAAAAGATTATAACTGGGGAAAAGAGGAGATTCAAAAATCTATCGTAAAGTTTGATGATAAGAAAAAAGATTTGGGCATAAAAGATATAGAACAACTCTTACCTGTTGTTGAGAGAGATGGCGGCTATGTTTGGATTATGGAAGATGAGAAAATTCTTGATAAGTTTCCTCTTAAAAATGTCCACGGAGGTATCAAGTATCAATTTCCAAAAGCTGAAAATATCTTTGTTCCAACTCGTGATGGTTGGGTTGAAAGATACTCATTAAAAGAGGGACGACGCATTGCAAAAGCAAGACCGTGTATCAATCTAAGAAATGTTTCACTAACTCGTGATGGAAAATATACCATTGCAACATGCCTGCTACCTGAACAAATGGTTGTGATGGATAGTGCAACCCTAGAACCGATAAAAGTCACTAAACTTGATGGAAAAGTTTCTGCATTATATGAGTTTTACTCTAAAGATGAGATGATTTTTACCTATCGTGATAAGCCTCTTGTTGGTCTCTTAGATAATAAAACATTTGAGATAAAATATACAAAAATAGAAGAGCCAATAGAGGACTTTTTTATCGACCCATTTGATAAATTTTTAATTGCAACAGCACGACATGGTAAAGTGCTAAGAATGTATGATGTAGAAACTCTAAAACCTGTTTTTGAACATGCCATGGAAGGAATGCCCCATCTATTTTCTGCAACTTATTGGTATAACGATGGAAACTTCTACTTTGCAACACCACATCTGCGAAAACCATACATCACTATCTGGAAGATGTACGATTGGAGTTTTGAAAAACAGATAGAGATTGGTGGAGATGGCTTTTTTGTAAAAACACATCCAAATACTCCTTATCTATGGATAGACAATGGAACAGATGAGATGATACTTATCGACAAAAGCGATTTTTCAATAAAAAAGATGACCCCTGTAAAAGGAAAACAATATATCCATGCAGAGTTTACGGGAAATGGAAAATATACTTATCTAAGCATCTATGAGCATGACGGCTCTATCGAAGTTTGGGATACAAAAAGCTTTAAAAAACTAGCTTCATATCCATGTGATATCCCTGTTGGAAAATATAACTATATCAATAAAAATAGACAATTTTACCCTCGTCTTTTCGGACTTGACATGTTTAATCAAAAATGTCAAGATAGTGAGCAACCAAAAAAATGTATGCAAAATTTAAAAAATTTAAACGATTATCAAAAAATAAGTCGTGACGATTACCTCAAAGGAACAAAATGAAAATCAAACTTTTATCAACAGTTTTAGCTTTAATGCTTTCACAAAATATACTCAATGCAGATGTACTTGCCGTTGTAAATGGAGAAAACCTAACAGAGGAAGATATAAAACCAATGCTTTCTATGTTCCATGATGCAAAAAGTATCAAAGATTTGAATGAAAATGAAAAGAAGATGATAATAGACCAAACTTTGGAAAAAAAGCTTATCTTGCAACAGGCGATAAAAGATAAAGTAGAAGAGAACCCAAGATTTGTAAAAATTATGAAAAATTTTAAAGATAGACTTATAGTTGAGTTTTGGATGAAAGAGTATTTAAAAGAGATTAAAGTCTCAGAACAAGAAATCAAAGACTACATGGCAAAAAACAAAGAGCATCATCCAAAAAAAGAAGAGATTAAAAACAAAGTTAAAATGCAAAAATTTCAAGTGCAAATGGATGAAAAACTTAGCAACATGAAAAAAGCAGCGAAGATAGAGTATAAGTAATTTGACAAAAGTCAATAAAATTATGACAAAGTTATGGTATCATTTTCTCATATAATTAGTAGGAAAATATAGTGGGAAAATTTCTAATATCAGTTTTAAGTTTATTACTTTTATTTGGGTGTACAGGCAAAAATAAAGTAGTAGAGACAAAGTCAAAAATATCAGGCAAAAAAGTTTTTGAAACTTACTGCTGGGGGTGTCATCACCAAACGGCGGTCGCTTTTGGACCTTCGTTTAGTGAAATGGCAGCAAAAAGAACTCCTGAAGAGATTCAAGCGATGATTATAGACCCTGCTGCTGTTTCTAAGATATTAGGCTACAAAC
>DQTU01000292.1 GCA_015662615.1 Campylobacterales bacterium
AAAGTGGTAGAGTCTATGCTTTTGAACCCCAACGAATCGTCTTTCAAACTCTTTGTGCCAACATGGCTTTAAATTCTATCAGCAATGTGGAGACTTTTCAAGTGGCCGTTTCAGATGAAGAAGGCTTTATCATGATACCTGACTTTGACTACGCTAAAGAGAATAACTTTGGAGGTATTGAGCTTGATAAGTTCACCAAAGGTGTGAAAGTTCCTAAGGTGAAGTTGGATGATTTTTTAGAGTTGGAGAGACTTGATTTTATCAAGATAGATGTTGAGGGAATGGAGCAGGGTGTGATAGAGGGTGCGGTACTTATGATAGAGAAGTTCAAGCCTATACTCTATGTGGAAAATGACCGAATGGATAAATCAGAATCTTTGATAAAGTGTATCAAGGATTTAGGATACAACATCTATGCACACAATCCGAGACTTTTCAATCCTGAAAATTATGCTAAAAATCCTGAAAATATCTTTGGCAATATCGTCTCTAAAAATATCCTTTGTATCCATCAAACAAGCCCTCTAAAAGTAGATAGTTTTCAAGCTATTTGATTTATTGGCATATTTCTTGCTTATATTAATATATTAAATCAAAGAGGATAATTATGTCAACTCAAGAAACGATACAATCATTAAATTCGGCGGTAGAAGCACACAAAAGTGGTAATACTAACTTAGCGAAATCAATTTATATAGATATACTGATAGAAGATGAAAACAATGTTCAAGCACTTTGTAACCTTGGCATGATTTATAAACAAAATGGAAATTTTTCACTCTCATTAAGCACGCTTAACAAAGCAATTTCACTTGATGCTTCACATGTTGTTGCTTATATGAATCTTGCTTCATTATATATTGAGGTCGAACTGTATGATAGGGCATATGAGAGCTATGAAAAAGCATTAGAAATTGAACCAAATAATGCAAATATTTACAATCTTATAGCTATAGCTTATGAAAAACAAGGGCAACTTGATAAAGCGATAGAGTTTTATAAAGAGGCGATAAAGTGTGATGAAAAGTTTGTCAAAGCGTACAATAACATCGGGGTAATTCTGTATAAGCAAAGAAGATACATTCCTGCAACTGAGATGTTTAAAATGTCGCTTTCTATTGACGATAAATTTATCTCAACTTATGTAAATTTAGGGGCTGCGTATAATAAAGCAAAGCTCTATAAAGAGGGTGAAAAAGTACTTCTTAAAGCGATAGAGCTTGATGACAATGCCTCTGGTGCGTATGCAAATCTTGGCAATATTTATAATAAGATGAAAAAACACGATAGTGCAAGAATACACCATGAGATGGCGTTGATGTTAGATGATGGATCCTCATCAAACCATGCCAATATAGGTATAACATATAAAAACCTTACGATGCTTGAAGAGGCAAAAGACTCTTTAGAAAAAGCGATAACTATAGATCCTGATTTTGTCAATGCTCATTTTGATTTGGCGACGACTTATCTTTTGATGGGTGATTATGAGAGAGGATTTGCAGAGTATGAGTGGCGATTTAAAAAAGAGGAGATGCGCTCACTATTTTTTGATTTATCTGATGTTTTACAGAAGCCTAGATTTGCGTTAGATCTAGAGATTGATGATAAAACGCTTCTGCTTTATTCTGAACAAGGTTTTGGAGATATTATCCAATTTGTTAGATTTGCTGAAGTTTTAAAACAGATGCATCCGATTTTAAAACTAAAGATTCAAGTGCGTTCAGAGTTAAAAACTTTACTTGAAGCGATGGATTGTTTTGAAGAGGTGTTAGTTCGTGGAGAAGAAGTAGGGGAGTTTGACTATCAGTTGGCGGTTATGAGTTTGCCATATCTTTTGAAAACTACACTAAATTCTCTTTTACCAAAGACTTATATAAAAGCTAAAGGTGAAGTAGCTTTAGAAGTAGATGAAGAAAAACTAAACATAGGTATCGTTTGGGGTGCTAGTAGTAGTGGAGAGAGTTATGAAGATAAAGTGTTTTCGCTTGAATTTTTTAAGCCTTTGATGGATGATAAAAAAATACAACTTTATTCTCTACAAGTGGCTGGAGATTCTAAACAGATAAAAGAGCTTGGTTTGGGAGAAGAAGAGATTGTCAACTTAGAAGATAAATTGACTGATTTTAGGCAAACTGCATTGATGATTGAGAAGTTGGACTTGGTTATCACAAGTGATACTTCTGTGGCTCACTTGGCTGGGGCTATGGGTAAAGAGGCCTATGTGGTGCTTCAAAAAAATGCAGATTGGAGATGGGGGCAAGAGGATGAAAAAACAGCATGGTATCCATCGCTTAAGCTGTGTCGTCAAGATATAAAAGGTGATTGGGATAGTGCATTTTCAAAGGTTTATAAGCTGATACAAGAGAGAACAAACTAGATGACCGCACCGTTAGGACAGTTAGCAAGCAATCAGCTTTTAGATACATATGAAGCCATGTTAGCTTTTCATTTTGGAAATGTAGCTACTTCTACGATAGAGAAGTTATCTCCTAAATCTTTAAAAGAGTTTGATGTTAAAGCGATAAAAACCATCTCAAAAGAGCTTGGACTTGAAGTGCATCATAAGAAATTGCCATTGGAGCAGATTCAAAAACATATGTTGCCATGTATCGCTATTTCACAAAGAGGTATGAGTATCATGCTTGTTGAAATTGATGAAAAAACGGCAACTATAAAAAGAGGAAAAGATGGAGAGAAGGAGGTTGTATCTCTCACATCTATCCAAAAGTATGATAAGTTTGTGTTTATCATAAAGCCAGAAATTGAGACAGATGTTTTAAAAATAGGGGATAAAAATGATAAGTCTTGGTTTTATATTCCTCTAAAAAAAGAGTGGAGGGCGTATATCGAGGTTGGTATTTTAACCCTTTTTATCAATATCTTTGGATTAGCACTTCCCCTTTTTACGATGAATGTTTATAACCGTGTTATCCCAAACTTTGCAACAGAAACACTATTTGTTTTGGCTTTTGGTGTGGGAGTCATCCTTTTGTTTGATGTTATATTGAAAAGCTCTCGTGTGCATATCATGGAGAAAGTGAGTAAAAAGCTCTCTAACCATTTTGAAGAGGAGTTATTTAAAAAAACTCTTAGTATTCAGAGTCAACATGACAATTATCTTGTAGGAACTAAAACTAATCTTTTTCGTGAACTCTCTTTTGTAAAAGACTTTTTTGCTTCAAAGGTCATTTCAGTTCTTGATATTCCTTTTTTCTTTACCGCAGTTTTGGTTATCTATATCATTTCGCCTGTAATGGCTATAGTCCCTTTAGTGGCTGCTTTTTTATCCTTGGCTTTAAACTTTCTGATGCAGTACCCTATCGCAAAACTTCATAAACAAAATTTTGAAGGAGCACAATCAAAACAAGCTTTTTTAGTAGAACAACTTCAAGGGCAAGAGGCGATAAAACTGGCAAATGCCCTTCCCAAACGGACTCAAAAATGGCAAAAAATTATCAGTTTTTATAACCATATCCAGAGTAAAATCCAACTTTTAAATGGCATGAGCTCATTTGTCTCCTATAGTCTTCTTCAGGCGGTTTCACTGGGTACTGTTATCGTTGGTGTTTTTGCAATCCATGATGGAACACTCTCTGTTGGTGGATTGATCGCTGTTACAATTTTAGCAGCACGAGCCATGGTTCCTATCATCTCACTTTCAAACATCATGATAAAGTATAAACAGGTAAAAGAGTCATTGGATTCACTAAACAAATATTGGCATCTTCCAAGTGAAAACGAAAAATATACAGAGCTTGGCATGGGACGAGCAAAAGGCGATATCGCATTTGAAAATGTTAGTTTTACCTATCCAAATGCACAATATCCTTCAATTACAGAGTGTTCATTTTCTATAAAAGCTGGAGAAAGAGTGGGTATCATTGGACAGACTGGTGCTGGAAAATCAACGATTCAAAAGCTTTTGACAGGAATTGAAACTGCAAGTTCTGGTCGAATTTTTATAGACAACATGGATATATCGAGTCTGCATCCTGTGGAGCTTAGAGAAAACATAGCACTCATGCCACAAGAGCCATATATCTTTTCAGGAACATTGAAAGAGAATTTGGAGCTTTCACGAAATATCTCAAAAGAGGAGATGAGTGAACTGTTGGCTAAAACGGGACTTTCAAACTTAGTGCGAAAAGCAGGGGCTGCGGATGATTTTCAAGTAGGAGAGCGAGGCTCAAATCTTTCAGTTGGACAGAGGCATCTTGTTGCATTAGCACGAGCGATAATGAGTGATGCTCCTATCCTTGTTCTTGATGAGCCTACAACTGGGCTGGATGTTGGGCTTGAAAAACAGTTGGTAAAACATTTGGATAATACGCTTGTAGATAAAACAATTGTAGTTATAACACATCGTTTTGCAGCGTTAGAGTTGGTGGATAGAGTGATACTTATCAATGAGGGAAAAGTAGTTGCAGATGGTCCAAAAGAGAAAGTTTTAGCCATGCTTCAAGGGAGTATATCATGATGATAGAAGAGAGTGGATGGAATACCCGTTTGGTAGCATTCCCAATTATTGTTTTTTGTACGCTTTTTATAACATGGACAGTTTTTGCAGAGGTTAATGAAGTGGTGCGAGGAGATGGTAAAGTGATACCTTCATCTCAAACCAAAGTGTTACAGCATCTTGAAGGTGGAATTGTTGAAGAACTTTTTGTAAAAGAGGGGCAAGAGGTTAAAAAAGGTGAGGCTATCTATCGTTTGAAAAATGCTACTTCACAAGCAGACTCAAACCAAAAAAAGATTTCACTTTTAGCTTTTAAAGCACAGAGTCTGAGACTTAAAGCCCAGATTGATTTTGGAAAATTAGTTTTTCCAAAAGAGATTGATGCTATTTTGTCCCAGAGTGAAACAAATATTTTTAAAGAAGAGATGCGAAACTTCAATGATGAGTTATCTACTTTTAAAGATAGACTTTCACAAAGTAAACTAGAGAAAAAGCAGAAAGTATCTCGCTTGGAAAATTTAAGAGTTGAATTGAAAACTGCTAGAGAGAATTTAGCGATTTCAGAAAACTTGGTAAAAAAAGGCGCTGCATCAAAAAAACAACTTTTAGCCGAACTTGCTAAAAAACAATCTTTGGTTACAGATATAACGGACATTAAAAACTCTATCCCTATCATGAGTGAAAAGATTTCAGAGTTAAACAATAAAATCAAAAGTTTTAAAAGTGAAATAAAATCAAAATGGTTGAAAAAACTTTCTGATATTGAGACAAAGATAAAACAACTCGCAGAAGAGAAACATGCCCAAAGTGATAGAGAAGAGCGAAAAGTTATCGTCTCTCCTGTCAATGGAATTGTAAAAAAACTCTATTTTCATACCATCGGAGGGATTATAAAATCAGGTGATAGAATCGCTGAAATAACACCAATAGACGACAACTTGGTGATAGAAGCTAAAATTAAAACAAATGATAGAGGACAAGTGGTCATGGGGCAGGAGGTTTCTATTGAAATCACGGCTTATAATTATGCAAAATTTGGGCTTTTAGAGGGGAACCTTATCTCAATATCATCTGATAGTTTTGTGGATAAAAGTGGGGTGGATTATTATGAAGTGAAAGTCCAAGCCTTAAAACATGAGTTTGCCTCTGATAAACCAATTATGCCAGGGATGGTGGCAAATATCAATATCCTAACTGGTAAAAAAACAATTTTTGAGTATATTTTAAAACCGTTAAAAGATATTTCAAAAAATGCATTACATGAAAAGTAGACTTTAGATACAATTGGTCTAAAAAAGGTACTACTATCATGATGGGAATGATTGATAATGAGATGAGACTACATCTTGAGACAATCCAAAAAAGTATGGATGAGATACAAAGTTATATCTATACGGCATGTGTAATCGTAACTGATACACTTGCACATGGAAATAAAGTTTTATTATGTGGAAATGGTGGGTCAGCTGCTGATGCACAACACATTGCAGCAGAGCTTACGGGGCGTTATAAAACAGAACGACGGGGACTTCCTGGTATCGCTCTTACTACTGATACTTCAGCGTTAACAGCAATTGCTAATGATTATGGCTATGATAGGGTTTTTGATAGACAAGTGGAAGCATTAGCTCGTGAGGGAGATTTGCTTATCGGTATCTCTACAAGTGGTAACTCTAAAAATGTGAATAATGCTTTAAAAGTAGCAAAAGAGTTAGGTTGCAGAACGATTGGGTTTAGTGGTCGTGATGGTGGTGGTATGAGTGAATTGTGTGATGTAAATATTGTAGTTCCAAGCGATGATACTCCTAGAATTCAAGAGATGCATATTTTGATTGGGCATATCATGTGTCAAGCTATTGATGACTCTTTTTCATGAAATATTCTGATATAGATTTTAATGATAAGACCATTCTTGTAACGGGTGGAGCTGGTTTTATAGGAAGTAATCTTGCTTTTTATTTTCAAGACAATTATCCAAAAGCTAAAGTTGTTGTTTTTGATAAATTTAGAAGTACAGAATTACTCTCTAATGGAAACCTAAAAAGTTTCGGGCATTTTAAAAATCTTTTAGGTTTTAATGGGATTGTTATCAGTGGTGATATAAATGACAAAGATGCACTGGATTTGTTAGATATGTCGTATAAATTTGACTATATTTTCCATCAAGCTGCTATCTCTGATACCACAGCAGACGAACAGGATTTGATGATGCAGACAAATGTCAATGCTTATGAAGAGCTTCTAAAAATCGCAATCAAACATTGTGCAAATATGGTTTATGCATCTTCTGCTGCAACTTACGGAAATGCTCCAAGTCCTCAAAGTGTGGGTGTTGAAAATCCTGGAAATGTTTATGGGTTTAGTAAACTTATGATGGACAATATCACTAAAAGTTATTTAGAAAATGGAGTTGATATATCTATCGTTGGGCTTAGATACTTCAATGTTTATGGTCCAAGGGAATTTTATAAAAACAAAACAGCTTCAACCGTTGTGCAGTTTGGACACCAAATTCTAAAAGGAGATACACCAAAACTCTTTGAGGGAAGTGATAAGATACTGAGAGATTTTATCTATATCGAAGATGTGATTCAGGCAAATATTAAAGCATGTAAGCCTAAAAAGAG
>DQTU01000006.1 GCA_015662615.1 Campylobacterales bacterium
TAATATGTTTAATATTTTTATTATAAATATTACTATTTTAATTTTTGTATCTTTTACCTATCTTTGTTAAAAATAGTTTCTTATATATCGTCGTTTTTGAGAAATAATTAACATCATATAGATATTTTGGTACAATTTCTCTCAAAGGATTTATTTATGTTGATAACAAATATTGAATATATACCAAACAAAGATATTACAGAACACTTTGGTTTAGTTTCTGGCTCAACTGTTCGCGCTAAACATATGGGGCGAGACATGATGGCTGGTCTTAAAAATATTTTTGGTGGAGAACTTAAGGGGTATACTGAACTCTTAACTGAGTCAAGAGAGGAGGCAATAGAGCGGATGACTGCGCAAGCTGACTCTTTGGGTGCAAATGCAATTTTAAATGTACGCTTTTCAACCTCTTCTGTAGCAGCAGGTGCAGCTGAGCTGTATGTTTATGGTACGGCGGTAAAATTGAAATGATATATGATATTGGCTTTTTTGTACTCCTTTTAGTGATTGGTTATATATCAGGTACTATCGTAGAAAAAAGACACTATAACTCAATTCGTGAGCGTGAAGAAGCATTTAAATCACTTCCCACTACAGTCCTAGAAAAACCACTAAATGAAGAGGATATTAGTTCTTGTCGTTTGGTTAATGGAAACATGGTTATCTCTATCGATTTTTTCAAAAAGTTTTTAGCAGGTTTGATTAATTTTTTTGGAGGAAATATCTCCTCATATGAGACACTAATTGATCGTGCAAGAAGAGAGGCAATATTGCGTCTTAAAGAAGATGCTGAAGGTGCAAGTGAAATTATAAATCTTCGTATTGAGACAAGTTCTATTACAAAAAATACAAAAAGTAGTGTGGGTGCTGTAGAAGTTTTAGCCTACGGGACAGCAATTTATAGATGAAATATCATCCTAAATTACCTGATGATAGTGTAAATATTCCAAAAGAGAATTTTTTCCTTCAAATGCTAAAGTTACTCTCTATTTTAGCAATGCTCTCTTTTTTACTGTATGGGGCATTAAAAGTTGCACTTTATTTTGTAATAGATAATCTCCCTCCAAGTTATGAAAAAAAATTAACACAACTTATTTCAATAGATATGGATATTGACAATTTAAGATCAAGTGCTTATTTGGATAAGATAACTGAGACAATTGCTTCATGTGCAAAATTGCCTTATGATATAAAAATATTCATCATCCCCGATCAGACACCCAACGCCTTTGCACTTCCTGGGGGCACAATATATATTACTCAGGGGATGTTAAAATCTCTTAAAAATCAAAATGAACTCGTCTCTATCATAGGTCATGAAATGGGGCATTTTAAAAATCGTGACCATCTTAAAGGATTTGGTACAAAGCTTCTCTTTTCCCTATTGTCACTGAGTTTGGGAGAGGGTTACGGAACTATTTTAAATACAACACTAAATATTTCAAATATAAAATATTCTCAGTCAGCAGAACTTGAAGCTGATGCATTTTCACTTGATGTCATGCAGTGTGCATATGGAAATGTGCGTGATGCAACAACGCTATTTCAGCGGATGGATGATGGAGAAGAGTGGAGTTATTTTTTCACAACCCATCCAGCGTTTAAGAAACGGTTGGATGAGATGCAAAAGCGTATAGTAAGTAAAGGGTATAACACAGAAGCTTCTGTAATACCTTTGAAGGAGAAGTTTTAGTTAGATAGAATTCTAACGCTTCTTGCTCCACTTGTGCCAATGAGTTGAGTTTGTGCAACTTCTCCAACTCCTTTTTGATAATACCCTGGTTTATCATTACATTTGATCTCTATAACATCACTGAAGGTTTTATCATTAATCTTAACACTATCATAGTGTTTTGTTAATTTACAAGTAGAGTCTTTAACAGTTACAATATCATTAATATCAGCTGTTAAATCTAAATCATAAGAACCATTAGGCGTGCCATCTTTTGTAAAAGATACAGTAATGCGATCCTCTTTTTTAGTATAGATCGTTTTCTCATTTGCCACATAATCAGCGGTTTCTGTGACACTATTAGTGGAGATAGAGTAAGTTGTTTTATAACTTTGTGTAGTATCTCCAGTAGTTTCGATAAAACTGTTTGTGGTATCAGTTTTAGGTGTGACATATTCCCACAGTTTATATTGACCTGTTGTTTTTCCTTTTCCAGATTGTACACTACTTGATGGTGAGGTTGATGGAGTATTAGTTTTATCTATTTCATCGCTACTACCTCCTCCACATCCAGTTATCAATACCAATGCTAACAATAACGAAGGAATACTTTTACTCATAATCTACCCTTTAAATATTTATTCTCTATATAAACTACATCGCCAATACTTTTTAAAACTGCAATTAAAATATACTATTTCTCTTTCATTGTTCAATAAATTTAAACCAAATGTGCAAAAAGGTTACATTATTTTACGCATTTTCTCGAAAAAAAAGTGCCATGGCAAAAAACAGAACTGTTGAAGCCAGAGGTGCAAAAATCATCCAAAGCCGCAATCTGTCTTTAGCGAGATAGAGAAATAACCCCGACCATGAAAGCATGACAAGTGCCAAATGCAAAACAAAAACAGGTTTATGCACAATGATAACTTTACTGATATAAGTAAAAAATAGTACTGCTACTACAAAAGCAATACTCTTCAACAGCTGTTTTGGATCATTGCTTTTTTGATAACTATAATAGATTGAAACTACCACCAGTAACAGTAAAATTGCAAGAACAAAATAGATCATCTCTCACTTTTCCAATCATCAACTAAACCATTTGTTGCTTCACTTTTAAGTGAAAGTATTGTCTCTAATGCTTTGATCTCTTTTTCAAATGACTCATCTCCAAACTCTGCACTTTTTGTTTTAAAATCTCTTAAAAATAGTGGAAGAAGTTTTTTATATCCTTCGCTTATTTTCAATGGGCATGATTTTCGTTCCCAAGTTTTTACTAAATTATAGACTGGGCGATCTGGTGGATAAATCATACATTTTCTTTGAAGTTCAAATATCGGAATATCACGATTTACTTTGTCATGACATGATTGTCGCATATCAATTGTAAAATTTTGCATCAAAGTGGCATAGTTGCTTAAGAGTATTGCTTTTTTTATACTTTGGTCACTACTGTTTTTAAAGGAGACTTTTTGAGTGCTTTCATAACTTTTACCCGCTCTATCTTTGTAGCTAACCTGTAAATGCATATCTTTTGCATCTTTGACTTTCAATAAAATTACTCCACCTTTTGTTTTCCCCTCTTTTGTAGGACTTGGAAAGAGGGTGTTAACATACATGATCTCTCCAGTGGCTCGATTTGCATCAGGTGAACCATAAACTGCTTCTATTTCATTGCCTTCACTAAGTAACTTTAACTGTAGGTCAAAGACCAAAGGGGTAACCATGTAGTCAAACTCTTCATCCATTCTTTGTAAAAACTCTTTTGAAGAATGCACTGCAAAATAGTTTGCCCCTTTTGTCCTAGAAACCGCTTCTACTAAATCATTGTTAAAATCCACACCAACGCCTATAAAAGTTGTATAAATCCCCTCTTTTGAAGCACCTTTAACCAATGCAAAAAGCCCATCTTCACTAAGCTCTCCAAGATTAGGCATAGCATCAGTTATAAATATAATCCTGTTTTCGTAAATATTTGCATCTTTTAACCCCTCTTTAAGAGTTTTAAATTGTGCTATGCCGTTTCTATAACCAGCACTCCAGTTTGTACCACCTCTGCTTTTTAACTCCAAGATATGTTTTTTAGTCGCTTCAATGTTTGTCTCTCTTATAAGCCTTAGTGGTTTTGCATTATAAGATTGATTGTCAAACAGCACAACCCCTAATCTATCTTCGTCTGCTAGATGCCCAATCATGCCAACAAGTGCACGATTAGCTATCTCCATTTTGGAGCGTTTTGACTCTTCTTCATTTGGAGTGTTTTTCTTATCATAATAGTATTTATTAAATGGGCTACTCATAGAACCAGAGATATCCAAAACCACTACGATATTAAGTTTTTTTCTTTGAAAATCACTTGGTTTGATATTTGAATCAAGTCCCACACTTAGGTAGTGTTCTTTCTCTTTAGTATAAAGATTTTCACTAGAATGGGTTGTATAAGTGGGGCAAAAAAGTGTTTCGCAAACTCCACTTTTTGGAGATTTAAAATAATGATCATAAAATACCCCCTCATAAGTTATCGATTTTAGTTTTGGAAGATATCCATTTTTGATATTTTCATAAAAATTATCAGCATCTTTTGCACCACCTACTGAAAATCCCATGCTTTTAGCTGACATTTTCATCATAGGTGCTGCCATGGTAGCCATCGGCATACGGCGTGATTTTCTATTTGAATCCATTTGTGTTGTGGCATTATAATCCCAGTCATCAATATCTGAGTTATTTGCATTTGGTTTTTTAGCCATAGCGAAGAGTGTGAGAGAAAAAATAAATAGTAAAAGTAGAATATTACGCATTACAATCCTTAAAGTATTTGTTTCATTATACATTAAAATAGTGAATTTATATGTCAGCTGTGATAAAATTGGTAATATATAAAAAGTTAGGAGGAATAATGAAATATACTGTATTTTTAGCACTATTTTTATTTACTGGTTGTATCTTTCAGTCTCCTATTACGGTTGATAATCAAGTTGATGTTTATCAAGAGACGGAACATTCTCCAGAACTTGTTGATAGAAGTACTCAAGATCTGTTAGTGGATGAGGATGTTGAAAAATTGCTCTCTTTAGCGTTAGCTCAGACTGGAACCCCTTATGTTTATGGAGGAAATGACTTTCATGGCTTTGATTGTTCAGGATTTGTAAAATATGTTTATAAATACGGAGTTGGAAAAAATCTGCCTCGTACTTCAAGAGGGCAATCCGATTATACGACAAAACTAAGACGAAATGAGCTGATTCCTGGAGATATAGTTTTTTTTGATACTTCACGAAAAGGTCGCATAAATCATTGTGGAATTTATATAGGAAATGGAAGATTTGTACACGCTTCAAGTGGAAAAGCTTATAGCGTGACAACTTCAAATCTTGATAAGGGATTTTATAAAAACCGTTTTAGATGGGGTGGAAGAGTTGCTAATTAGTGTATGAGATAGTTATTATTGGTGCTGGAGCAAGTGGGCTCATGGTTGCTTCAAAGTATAAAGAAAAAAGTATAGCCATTATTGACACAAATCCTAAAATTGCACAAAAGATTAAAATCTCAGGTGGCGGAAAGTGTAATGTTACCAATGCTCATGTAAGTGAACAAAACTACCTTGGAGATCCTCTCTTTATCAAAACTGTTTTGAGTGCCTTTGATCAAAATGAACTTTTAGCTTTTTTAAAATTAAGAGGCTGCGAACCACTTATGAGAAAGGATAATCAGTATTTTTGTAAAAATAGTGCGGATGAAATTATCAATATATTTAAAAAAGAGATCAATAATTGTGCATTATTTTTAAATCAAAGTGTTCTAAAAATAACTAAAAAAGAGAATTTTCTTATCCAAACGAATAGAAAAACTTTTGAAGCAAAATGCGTAGTTGTTGCAAGTGGAGGATTAAGTTATCCAAAAATTGGAGCCAGTCCTATCGCTTATGAGATCGCTAAAAATTTTGGACATACAACTAATGCAACTTCTCCTGCATTAGTTGGGTTTACCGTGCAAAAAGATCAATTTTGGATGAAAGAACTTAGTGGAATCTCCATGGTCGTTGGAATAAGGGTAGGGGATAAGCGTTTTTGTCAAGATTTGCTTTTTACACATAAGGGTATTAGCGGTCCTGTAGTTTTAAACGCTTCTCTTTATTGGAATAAAGGGCTTATCGCAATAGATTTTTTACCCAATGGTAGTTTAAAAAAATATCTGAAAAATTCAAATAAACTTTTAAGTACAGCACTTCCTTTACCCAAAAGATTTATCAAGGCTTTTTTGACTCATCTTGATATCGGAGACAAACCAGTTTCAATTCTAAATGAAGAGGAAGTCCAAAAACTCTCACAACTGAAAAACTACACTTTTGCACCTGCTGGAAATTTTGGCTACTCCAAAGCAGAAGTGACTCGTGGTGGAATTAATACAGATGAACTTTACGCAACTAACATGATGAGTAAGCTTGTGAAAAATCTCTTTTTTGTAGGTGAGTGCTTGGATGTTACTGGCGAGCTTGGTGGATATAATTTTCAATGGGCTTTTAGTTCAGCTAAGAGGGTTACTCTTTCAGCTGATTAACCCAATCCCAGACGAGTTTATTATCTTTAAGCCCTTTTTCAACTTCGTCATAACTTAAATTAAATGAAGAAGCGATACTTTGTTTAAATTTCTTTTTTGCATCTACTGTGTAGAGATATGAATTTATTCGGGTATTTAATGTGATTTCAGGTGCATATTCCTTTCCCGAAACCTCTTTTAAAATATTTTTAATCGTATCAAATGTCTGATCTTCAGGAATTGCAATTGGAGCCTCATTTTGAATCGTTGTCTCCTCTTTGATGATCTCTTGATCTATTTGGATACTTTTTTTGGTTTCGATATCTTCTAGAGCATAAGAGGATGTCTCTTTTGTTTGTTGTGTCATAGTCTTGTCACTGTTTGTAAAGAGATAAAAGAAAAATCCTAGCACTACAATAAATATAAAAATAAATGTTTTCATGTTTTGTTAATCCTTTTAGAATTTAAAAATGTATACAGTACTGGAAGATAGAGAAGATTCAGAACCGTTCCCCAAGCCAAACCAAAACCAAGTGCTATCGCCATAGGCTGAAATATAGTCGCTTGTCCTGTTGGAAAGAAAATCAGAGATGAAAGTCCTATCAACGTTGTAATAGAGGTTAACACAATTGGTCTGAATCTTTTAACTGCATAGTAAAAAATATCGTCAAGATTTTTTGCTTTTTTGAGATTCATCATCATGATGATTCCATCATTTATCACAACTCCTGACAATCCAAGCATTCCGATGATCGAGGGCATGCTTAAGTTTAATCCCAACATGAAGTGCCCCATAAGCACTCCTAAAAAAGCAAAAGGTATCACTGACATCATCATGAGGGTTTCACGAAAGGAGTTAAAGAGGTATAACATCGAGAGCATAATCAAGATCATCGCCAAGCCGCTTGCAGCCATCATATCGTCTTTCAAATCTTTCTGTTTCTCTTTTTCGCCTTTAAATTTGAGTTTTATCCCATCTTTTTTAGCCTCATCAAGCAGGGGTTTAATGTGTGCTAACGCTTCATTTGCCGTAAGAATCTTTGGATCAACATTGGCATAAATATAGAAGTTTTTCTCTCCAAAATCTTTAATTACTTTTTCAAAAGATTTGATGACTTGAAACTCCACAACCTCTTTGAGAAGCACATGTCTGTTCCCTTCGAGGGTAAGTTCATAATTTTTGAAATGCTCTATGGAGTCTTTGTTGTCACTTTTGATTTTAATTTCTAAGAGGTTTTGTGCATCAAAGGAGAGTGCAATTTTTCGCTCAAGATACATGTTTGAGAGTATGCGTCCAAGTGTCTGTTCATTTAATCCCAAAGATTCGCCATAGTCATTGATCTTTAGCTTGATCTCATCGATTCCAAACTTGATACCGCTGTCAACTGAAGTAATGCCATCAAGTGTCTCTAGCTCAGCTTTGAGTTTACCAATAAGGCTTGCAATTTTACCATTATCTTCACCGATAAGACCAATTTTAAGATCTGATTTTATGGGTCCTACTTTTTTCTCAACGATATCGATATCTGTAAGTCCAAACCGCTCTTTATAGTTTTGCTCTTTTAAAAATAGGCGTAATTTTTTAGCGATGGGTTGAGATTTTTCGTCTCTTGTTCTCCCCTCAGAATCGTAATAAAAACTTAAATTTGGCGTGATAAAATGATCTACAAAGTTTTGTGCTTTGAGTTTTTGAAGCTCTAGGGTAATTTGTCCGACATAAGGATAACTTTCACTATTTCCAGCACTATCTCTTCTCCAACCTGAAATTACCCCGATATGGTCGATATAAAAAATCTCTTTTTTATCATAGATCTCTTTTTGTATGATTTTTAAAATTTCATAAGTCTCTTCTGTTGAAGTGTTTACATTTGCTTTCAGGGCTACATGTATGGTGGTGGCATCAAACTTTGGAAACATTTGAAATTTACTCATCTTGATCCCTAAAACCATCAATAGTGGTACTAGGATAACAAATGAGAAGAGAAAGCTCTTTTTGTATTTAACAAAATAGTGAATCACTAGGCTGTAAATTTTGTTTGCTTTGACCCAACTTGCCGCTTTTTGATTTTTCTTTAACACATCTGCTGCATGAATGGGTAAAAATACAAAAGACTCAATCAACGAAGCTGCGACTAAAACAGCAACCGTAATGGGGATAAGTTTGATGACTTCCCCCATCGTACCACTCATCATAAGGGCTGGAATAAAAGCAAAAAGTGTGGTAAGCGAAGCAATAGTCACAGGTTTAAACATCTCTGTTGCCCCAACAATTGCCGCCTCTTTAGGCTCCAACCCCGCTTCGTTATGCTGCTGTATATTTTCACTCACAACAATGGCATCATCAACAATAATTCCAAGTGCTATAAGCACACCAATCAAAGAGATCATGTTGATTGAGTATCCAGCCACGAAGAGGTAAAAAGCACCTAAAACAAAAGAGGTAGGGATACCAAGTGAGATGATAAATGACATTCGGGAGTTGATCAATAACATGACAAGCAGTGAGATAAGAATCAAACCTAAAAGAATATTAGAGACGATGATGTTCAGTCTATCTTTGATTTGTACGGAGTGATCATTGTGGATTATAAATTGATAATCCTCATCTTTTTGGTTCATCTCATCAACAATTTTATTCAGCTGTTCTGAAAGCACAAGGGCATTTCCAACTTTGCTCTGTTTGATAGAGAGATCTATAGCGTTTTTATTGTCAACTGAGAACAAGGTACTTGCATCTTCATAGCGTTTTTCAACGGTCGCTATATCTTTAAGATAGAGTGTTTTTCCTCCAACTCTGATACGACTTTTAAGCATATCCGCAGCAGTTTTTTTACCGTTAAATGTTGAGATGTAGTAATGTCCGCCCTTTGAATCTTCCACTTTTCCTATAGGATAGATATAGGAGAGTCCCGCAATCGTAGTTATGAGTGCATTTTCATCAAGACCTAAAGCTTTGATTTTTTTTGAGTTTAAGTTGATATCATAATAGATATCAGAATCTCCGTAGATGATGACCTCAGATATATCTTTGAGCGTTGAAATTTTATCTTTGAGGAGATTTGCTTTTTGGATTAGATCACTGTTTGAGTGCGTGTCACTTGTGATTGCGATACGCATAAGGTCTCTTTTGATCTCCAAGACAGAAACCGTTGGTTCATCCATATCTTCAGGAAGATTCTGTTTTACCAAAGCTAACGCATCTTTAACCTTATCTGCGGTGTTATATCTGTCAACTCTTTTTTCAAGTTCCAGTATCATGTTGAAACGGGTAGGGGAGATGATCGTTGCCATCTCTTTGATACCGTCTACATTTTTCACTTCATCTTCTATATCTTTAACTGCCATCCTATCCAAGATATCGATGGATGCTCCTGCATAATGCCCTGAAACAGAGACCATATCAAGTTCAAAGGAGGGAAATATCTCTTTGGGGGTTTTCATATAAGAGTAAATACCCGTTATAAAAACAAGAACAAACAACAGATAGTTCATCCGTGCATTGTCCATAAAAAATCTTAGAAATTTTTCAAACATTGATATCTTAGTTCCTATTTTTTATTTAAAATGACGCCACACTCTATATGGTAAGTATAGCTAAATTGATCAAACACCGCAAAGTTAGAAACTTCAAAATCAGTTTTTAAGATATCTAAATCTCTTTTGAGGGTTTGAGGATTGCATGAGATATAGATAATGTGTTTAAACTCTTTGATGAAATTAAGTGTATCTGTATCTAAACCTACTCGTGGTGGATCAACAAAAATAGTATCAAATGAAAACTTATCTAAATTTATATCTACTAAGCGTCTAAATTCTCGCTCTTTATTTAGTGCTTGTACTAACTCTTCACTACTTAGACGGATAAATTCGATATTTGTCACATGATTTACAATACAATTTTCACGAGCTGTTTGGATAGAGCGTTTTGAGATTTCAGTAGCTAAAACAAATCGAAAATGAAAACTTAGCGGAATGGTAAAGTTACCAGACCCGCAATAAAGCTCCAACAAGTCAAGTGCACTTTTACCGATCTTCTCTTTCACCCACCCAATCATCTTCTCATTTACACCAGAATTTGGTTGGGTAAATCCTGTATCATAAAGTCTGTAATGGTAGGGTTGGTCTGCAATCATTAAAGTTTCATCAATATACTCTTTAGTCACTACAATTTTCACACCACGAGATCTCCCAATAAGGTCGATATCAAGTTTTTGTGCTAATTTTTGTGCCTCTTTTTCCCAAATCTCATCAACTTTTTTATGATAAATCAGGGTTACTAGAAGTTCCTCTTTTTGTGAGGAGAGAAATTCAACTGAAAAAAGTCGCTGCTTCAACATAGGATTTGGTAAAATTGCTTCAAGAAGTTTGGGCATCAGTTTTGCAATGTTTTCACTTACAATGGAGCAGTTTTGAATCTTTACCAAACCTTTTCTTTCAAGGGTATTCATCGCATACGAGATGCCCTCATCGTCATGGTAGATTCGAAACTCAGCACGGGCTCTAAAATGGGACGCTTTTGAAGTGATGACATCTAGTGAGTCTAAACCAAACTCCTCTTTTATCGTCTCAACTTTATAGGAGAGTTGTTCTTCATAGTTTTTATCATGCAGTGTACATGAGCCACAAATTCCAAAATACTCACATGTCATCTAAAACTCGCAATTAAATTTCCGATCAGTAAGTTCCAACCATCCACAAGCACAAAGATAAGCAACTTAAACGGCATCGAAATCATAGCAGGAGGAAGCATCATCATACCCATCGCCATAAGGACAGAACTTACAACCATGTCAATCACCAAAAAAGGTAAAAAGAGTAAAAACCCTATCTCAAAAGCACTTTTTAGCTCACTAATCATAAATGCAGGTATAGCAATAGTAAGAGGAACCTCTTTATAGTTTTGAGGATTTTTAATATCTCTTATCCTGAAAAAGAGTGCCAAATCTTTCTCTCTAGTATTTCGGATCATAAACTCTTTAAAAGGCTCAACCCCTTTTTCAAATGCTTCTTCATAGGTGATCTGTTTATCAATGTAGGGTTTTACAGCATTGTCATAAGCCCTTTGCCCCACAGGCTCCATGATGAAAAAAGTTAATATCATTGCAAGAGAAACCATGATCTGATTTGGTGGCATCTGTTGAGTTCCCATCGCTTGTCGAAGAAATGAAAAAACCACGATAAGACGGATAAAACTTGTCATAACAAGCAGAAGAGAGGGTGCTAAAACTAAAAGGGTTAAGACAATTAAAACATTGAGAGAACTTACTAAATCTTTTGGCTCTCCTGGAGCGGAGAGTGAAATATCGATATTGGGTACAACGGGGTTAGCACCATAAGCAGTTATAACAAAAAAAAGTATAATCGCAACTGCTTTAAAAATGGCTAACCTCCCGATTTTTATCGTCTTTATTTTAGGAAAAAAGTATAACTCAACTCTCCTATTTTTCTCCTTACCCTCCATGGCATTGTGTATATGAGGGGTGCGAGATTTACCCCGAATTACAGCTAAAAGCTTCTTTTTCACATTCGTAACATCTCTCCTATACAACAAGCACTCTGCACAAATAATGGATTTTTCGCCAATTATCCAAACATGACTCCAAAAATGCA
>DQTU01000217.1 GCA_015662615.1 Campylobacterales bacterium
AGAGGGAGGGTCATACCCAGCTCCATTCCGAACCTGGAAGTCAAGCCTCCCATCGCCGATAATACTGCAGGCTACGTCTGTGGAAATGTAGGTCAGTGCCATCTTGAGATATAGACTCTTATTTTATCCCCCCTGACTTTACTCTTTTGTCTATTTTTATTTTTTATTATTATGTTTCATGTGAAATTATTAACACACTTATGTTAAAATATATATAACTAATATAGTTTTATAGGAAAATAATGACAAGTAAAAATATTTTATTGCAGCGTGCTGAAGATCAGTTTTTAAATAAAGATTATACAAATGCACTCAAAATATATGGTATATTACTAAAAGACTATCCACACCTCAAAGATGCTAAGGTTGGTGCATATTTGAGTGATATGGGGTTTGACCTTGATGATGATGCACAAGCTTTATTTGATTACTATCAAGCGATTAAAGACTCTAGTGATGATGCAGAAGCTATCATTGATGAACTCTCTCAGACTATATATGCTACGCGAATAGTAATACAAGAACAGATAACAGGAGCTATACAAGATCAAATAGAATATCAAAATGGCATAAGCTATGAGGATTTTGTATCTTTGATAGAAGAAAAAGGTGACTTTAGAGTGGCTTTTGAGAATATCATGTTTTCTACTAAAGTAATAATCACAAACAAAGATGATTTTATAGATTTTATCAAACGACTAATATCTGCAGATTACCAAGATATAGCATTGAAGTATCTAGATTCAATCGCAGATAATTTCAATGCCAATCAAGATGTATATGAGCTCTATAAACTTATAGATAAAGAATAGATATGATAATCCCATTTAAATACAGAGACTTTTTAAGTCTTACTGACGATACAAATGTTTTAGACGATAAGACATTGTTCTTGCTGACAAGCCAAAATAAAAAATACTATAATAACCTTGAAAATCAACCCGAATCAATATCTCCCACAGAGCTTATCGAGTACTGGGATCTTTCTAGGCTAAAAGTGGTAGGTGTTACGGGAACTAACGGCAAAACAACTGTAACGGCTGCTATATACTCATTTTTGCTTGACCTAGGAGAAAAGCCTGCTCTGCAAGGCACTAGAGGGTTTTTTGCTGGAGAGGAGAGGCTTGAAGATAAAGCGATGACTACACCATCTATATTTGATATATTGTGGCATATGAAGTTGGCACTGGAGCATGAGTGTAATTACTTTATCATGGAAGTCAGCTCTCATGCTATCGATCAGAATAGAATAGAGGGTATAGACTTTGCTCTTAAAGTTCACACAAATGTAACTCGAGATCATCTAGATTATCATGGTACAGTAGAAGAGTACAGGAGAGTTAAAAGCCTATTTTTTGCTGATGCTTCACCTAAATTACTAAACAAAGATGACATTAAAAATATCACATACAATCCTGCCAATGCACAGAGTTACGGGGTAGACGAGCCTGCGACATTCAAGGTGCAGGCCTTTGCAATGCTTCATGGTCTGACAACAGGGGTAAAATACCAAGATCAAGAAGAGACATTTCATTCGCCGATGGTTGGACTGTTTAATTTGTTTAATCTTATGGCGGCTTTGGGTTCTGTGATTATGTTGACGGGCAAGAGCTTGGGTGAAGTTTGTGAGGTTGTAGAAAAC
>DQTU01000170.1 GCA_015662615.1 Campylobacterales bacterium
CCCACACCTGCCAGCTTAATAAGTTTTTTTGCTTCTGCTGGAATTTCTCCTGCATACTCTTCTTCTACACTCATTGCCATTTTTATGATGTTTTTGGCTTTGTTATTAAAAAATGAACAGGTATTGAGAAGTGCTTTAACTTCTTCTAAATTTGCTTGGGCTAGTTGTGATGGGGTAGGGTATTTTTTAAATAGGGCAGGGGTTATGATGTTTACCCTTTTATCTGTGCATTGGGCGGAGAGAATTATTGCGATTAGAAGCTCAAAATCATTTTTATAATCAAGCTCCGTTACCGCATCAGAGTAAGTTTTGATAAACTCCTCTTTGATAATCTCTATCTCTTTTTTAGTCGCTTTTTTTGGCATGATACTCTACTGTAGTCGCTTCGCTGTAATTTGGAACATTATCATAAGTAAATACCGCATAGAATTTATCCAGTTTTGTTGAGCCATAGTTATCATAGGTGTAGCTGTCGCTTCCTGCATAAAGTTTTACGCCGTCTTGAGGGTTTTTTGGTGTGTGAAATCTATTTCTTACCACATATGCACCAACGAAGGCGTCATCTTTTGGGTTTTCCCAAGAGAGTTTGACCATCCCTTTTTCGAGTGATGTTTTTAAGTTTCTCGCTGGGTCTATTGCAAATTTTCTTCTTTTGATATATTTGACAATCAGTTTTACCTCTTTTTGACTATCTTTTTTATACCAATTTACCAAATTGTTTTTTGATTCTGAGGAAATGGTTGCTTTGACTATGAATGATGCATGTCTGTTTTGTGCATGAAAAGATTCCAGTTCAAGCATGCTGTAACTGTCAAACAAAAAGTGGTGTTTAGAGTTTTTACTTAAATCTTTTTTGCTTACTTCATAGCCGATAAATTCAATTCGTTCTCTATTTCTAATATCTTGATAGCTGTGGTTTTCTACATCAATAAATTCTATATTGTATCTGACATCTTGCTTCATTTTAGGGTTATTTCTGTTTTGAATTTCGATATACGCATCGGTTATTATAGTCTCACTAGGGTCAGGAAGTGTACTCAAATCAAAATCCATATACCCATAAACTTTATCGCCATCTTTGTTAAAACCACATGCCAAATCATTCTCGATAGTTTCATCTTTTGAGATGATAGAGAGTTTTGATGGTTTGATGACTATCTCCGTTGAAGGCATCGTATATTTTATCTCCAAATGCGGTCTGTAGTGGATTCCACCCCCAAAAGAACCATAACCCAAGTCAAACATCATCATTTGTGAATCTCGTCCAAGAGGAAGGGATTTCGGTCCTTGTAGTCTAAAAAGAACTTTTGAGCTTTTAATTTCATTTTGTAGAAGTTTTCTCTCCACACCATTAAAGAGCCAATGCCTCCAGATACCCTGCGTAAGTTTTTCTGAGGGGATAGAATCTCCCAAAGTTTGGATGATATCCCCCTCATGGATTTGATGATAATCTGTGATTTCTGAAACGCTTTTTTTATTGATAAAAGAAATTGACCATTCTCCATATTTTTCGATTTTTGCATTGACACGATTCATAGGATAGATAGCGATTGATGCCTCTTGGATGATGGCATCATCTGGGATATTTTCAAGTGAAAAAGCCATAACACCATAACTAATCCCTCTGGCTTCACTAACCCCTACAAAAAATGAGTTTTTACCAAAGTGCTCACGGTTTTGCTCAATTGACTTTTCAGCAACATATCCAATCTCCGAAGCAATGGGAAAGATAGTCCGTGAGAATTCCTCTCGACTTAACCCCGTTCGAACTTTGACTTTTGGTGCAAATGGTGATTTGATTTGATTTATCCCATCTACGGCTCTGATAGCATAAAAATAAGTGGTGTTACTTTGTAATTCCGTGTCGGTATAGTGATGATTTCTAGTGGTTGCGATAAGGTTATGTTCACGACATGCATGTTTGTGTTTGGTGCTTCTATAGATTGCAAAGTAGATATCTTTTATCTTCTCTTCATGTTTC
>DQTU01000074.1 GCA_015662615.1 Campylobacterales bacterium
ATTCAACATAATCATCTGCATCTTCTATATAGGCTGAAAACTTGGAAAGCTCCTCTAGAAACTCTGGTATCTCTTTTTCATATTCATCAAGAGATGGATAATCTTTGTTTGATCTAAGTACAAAGCTATCCCCGCTCAAACGATTCTACAATGCCCTTAATTTACTTGAGAAATTATTCTTAAAGCTATAATCGACTTTTTAAAAAATAACTTTAAATTAAGAGTAAATGGTTCACTGAAACAGAAAGATCTGACATAGAGAGATGTTCACTTGTTTTGATAAACTCTATCATCTGCTCATGTCTAATTAAGTCAAACTCTTTCTCTTTGATGTAACCACCAATAACTTCAGAAACATCTTCTCCTTCACGCTTAAACTGTAAAAGTTCTTTAGTTAAATCTACAAGTTTGAACTCTAAAAGTTGTTTTATCTGTACTCTTAAATGCTCTTGTGTTTCATTTTTTGGAGATATATTTTGAATTGCCTCCATCAAAAGAGGTATCTCAAACTTTTGCACTAAAGCATAAAAAAGCATAGATACCTCTTTAAAATCTGCTTTGGAAAGTTGTTTGATCTTAATAATCGTAGAGGAAAATTTTAAAAAATTCAAGTTTGTAAAAAATGTATTGATAGGATCATGCCCAGCTATAGTGATATGTCTTGGTACATTAAGCGCACTAATAACATCTTTTATACTTGTTTTATACTCCAAAATTGAACCGAAATCAATCTCTTCTTTTTTAAGACTTTTTAGCATCCACTGAACATTATAGGCAATTTCATCCTCAATTTTCAGAAGCATTTTATACTGCTTTAAAACTTCTATCTCATAATCACTTCTATATATTTCAAAGCGGATATCATTTGCATCATAGAATTGATTGGTCGCTAAATACGCTTTAATTTTGAGTAAAAATTTCTCTTTTCCAAGTAAGTCTAAATCTTCGATAAATGTCGCACCTGCATTGTTTATAATCTTATTTGAAATGATCATCGAAGTAATCTCTTTTTTCAAAGGATGCTGCCTGATCTCCTCTTCATATATCGCAATAAGTGACTTTGGAAAATACTTAAAAAGATATCGATCAAAAAAACTATCTTCTTCATACATGCTACAGCCACACAAAAGGTCTTGAAGCAATATTTTTACATAAAGTGTCATGGTAGCTATGATAGGACGAATTAATCTACCATCACTATCAATAACCTCATGAAAATCACGATCTCTTGGTATATCAAAATAATTTCGTTTGAAAACAGGAAGATTTTTTTCTAAAACAGTCAAAGATCTTTTAAAAGCATCCATATCTTTTAAAGAGCGCATAGAGTCAAGTGATATAGAAAGCGATTGCAGGTAATTTGTCCACATAACACTTCCTACAACATTGTCACTAATTCCTTGCAGTGTGCTATTTTTCCCATCTTCACAAAGCAAATTTTTCTGAACAAGGGCATTTAAAAGAATTTTTAAATTTACTTCATGGTCACTTGTATCTACCCCGGCAGAGTTGTCAATACTATCAAGATTTATCTTTCCACCATTTAAAGCATACTCAATACGTGCTGGCATAGTAAGTGCCAAGTTTGCCCCTTCACATACCACCATTGCACCTATCTCATCTGCATCAATTCGAACAAATTCATTCTCTTTATCGCCTAAAGAGATATTACTTTCCGTGCTGGCTTTTACATAGGTTCCAATTCCCCCAAAATAGAGCATGTCCACTTTGAGCTTTAGAAGTTCTTTGGCTAACTCTTCGCCGTTTAATGTAGCTTTTTCAGTTTGTAGAAGTGCTTTTATCTCTGGTGTTAAAGTGATGCTTTTAGAAGTTCTTTTAAAAACCCCGCCACCGCTGGAGATCTTTTTTTCATCATATAGTGACCATTTACCTCTTTTTAGCTCAAATAATCTTTTTCTTTCAGCATAAGAAATTTTCACATCAGGAGCTGGATCGATAAAAATCTCATCTGAGCTTATCGCCCCAATGAGCTTAAACTGTTCACTTTCCAATAATCCATTTCCAAACACATCCCCACTCATCGACCCTACTCCTACAATAGAGATAGGCTCTTTATAGAAATCAACACCCACTTCGATAAAAAATCTTTGAGACGCTTTTAGTGCACCTTTTGCCGTAACTCCTAATTTTTTATGATGATATCCATTGCTTGAACCACTAGCAAATGCATCTTGTAACCAAAACCCACGGCTGATGGCTATCTTATTTGCCGTGTCACTCATACTTGAAGTTCCCTTATCCGCCGCTACAACAAAGTAAGGGTCATCACCATCATAGATAATAGCATTTTCATCTCGTATAACTTTACCCTCTTTTTGATTGTCAACTACATCTAAAAGGGCATTGATAAACCTAGTGTAATATCCTTCAAACTCCTCTTTACTCAAATCAGTGTTATTGATGATAAATCCACCTTTTGCACCTTTAGGAACAATGATAGAATTTTTTGCCTCTTGTGTAATCATAAGGGATTTAACCTCGGTTCGAAAATCCTCAGCTCTGTTGCTCCACCTGATACCACCACGGCATACTTTTGAAACCCTTAAATGTGTCCCTTTCATTTCATGTGCATAGACATAAGTCTCGAAATGAGGCTGTACGCCTTTCAAGATATGAGACAATTGACTCACATCAAATTTAAGAGCGAGTGTATCACTATTGCTAAAATAGTTGGTTCGCACAAGAGACTGCAGTATCTCATGCACAAGTTTTAAAACCCTATCATCATTAATACTCTCGATCTTTTTAAAAGCTTCCAAAGTTTTCTCTTCAATCAAAGCCAACTTTTTTTCTCTATCCACAATCTTATGGTCAAACTTAGTAAGTACAAACTGTAAAAATAGTGCAAAAAGCCCATGGTATCTGATGATACAATCCTCTAAAGAGCTTTTGTTAAAATCAGGAATGAGCTGTTGTGCATAATTTCCAAATGCACGAGAAAGCAGTATCTCTCTTGCACTAAAATTTTCAAGATATACTAATCCCAAAAGCTTGCCTTGCTCAATTTCTCCGTTTAGAACTCTCAAAAGTACATCTTTGACATGTACTCTATTTTTAGCAAGAAGCCCTTCTTTGTCACTATCAAGCATAAGTTTTGTGACAAAAACCACATGCTTTTCTAACATCGCTTCATAAGTAATTTCACTGATAGTAACAAACCCAAAATCACCTAGGATTGGAATAATATCTGAAATAGGAATACAATTTTTTGAGTAAATTTTAATCTCACACTCTGCACTCTCATAAATCTGCAATGTTAGATCACACCCAGATAATTCATCAGCAACATCATCACTTATGGTTAAATCACTCTCTTCTATTAATTGACTACAAACGGCTTGAAGTTTTTTTTGCATAGGAATCCTTTGTAATATTATAGCAAATTGAAGTAACGCATAAGTAACATATATTTATATTTTAACGATATAATTATTACCATGAAAACAATAAAACAAAAACAGTTCAACCTTGCTATGAAAAGCTATAACAGTAGCAACCGATATAAGCATATCTACAAAATAGTATCCACACTAAATGTATCTATGCAGATCATACTTCTTTTTATACTTTTTTCATTAACCATGCCATGGTATTTGTATCTCATAGGGTTTTTTATCGCCTATTTTCTTACAGACTTTATAAATGGTTTAGTGCATATGTACATGGATAACAATGACAACTACAACTCCATTTGGGGACCTTTTATCGCCTCTTTTCATCTCCACCATAAAACAGAAAAATACAAAGAAGCAAATATCTTTCTCCTCTATTTCAACGAATCAGGAGCCAAGTTTTGGTTAGTTCCTTATCTGATAATTGTACTTTTACTCTCAACCATGGCGATAAACCCTTTTGTTTTATTGCTTTTGATCTACATCGGCATACTCTCCTCTTTTTCAGAAATATCTCACTATCTCTGCCACAACGCTGACTCAAACTTCATAACAACTTTGCAAAAATATCGTATCTTACTACCTATATCCCACCATGCAAAACACCACCAATACGATAATCAAAGCTATGCATTTTTAAATGGAACTAGTGATTTTATAATTGATAAAATTGCTAAAAAACTATACACAGGTTATAAAAATGGTTCGGATGAGCATTTTAAAACTTATGATGGAGCTGGAACAGACAATAGAGATTAAGCCGATATACTAACATGACAAAAATGCAAGAATCACACGAAGAGATACAAGAAAACGACTATAACTTAAACATCCCTAGATATGCAGATACTTTTGAAGAGGAAGAGCCTGTAGAAATAGAAGCTACTAAAAAAGAGATTGTCATGATAGAAGATGGGAAGGTTGAGTTAAGTGCAACAGTTGAAAATGAGACAATTTGGCTAAGTCAAAAGCAGATGGAATTGCTTTTTTGGAAGAGAAAGAAGTGTTATTTCCAAGCACATTAGAAATATTTTCAAAGAGAATGAACTAGAAGAAGAAGTGGTATGTGCAAATTTTGCACATACCACTCAACATGGAGCAATGGATGATAAAACACAAACTAAAAATGTGAAATTTTATAATCTTGATGTGATTATATCTGTTGGATATAGAGTCAAATCAAAACAAGGTACACAATTTCGTATCTGGGCAAATAAGATTTTAAAATCATATCTTATAGATCTTAACTTTCGCACCTAA
>DQTU01000125.1 GCA_015662615.1 Campylobacterales bacterium
CTATCTTCTCTAAATCCTCAAAAACTTTTTTGAAAAAATCTTTGGAGGTTGAAACAAGTGCTGTGCCATGCTCTTTAAAATCACCGGTAAGCGTAAGCTCATGTAAGTTCTCAGTTGAAAAATCAACTCCTTTTATTTTATAATAGACTCTTTGGCTAATCTTATCAAGTGTTGAACTTAAACCATTCTCTTTAATCGAGTCAAAGAATTCACCAAGTTTATAACTTAAACTATTTTGGTGTGACATGTCTGCGTTTGTGTGTGTACTCATTACTTTACCTTTTGTCCCAGCCATTGTGCATAGGAGAATCTATTGTTATATTCAAAAAGCCTTGTCAGATAAGAGGCTTTGAAATCCCACTCATAAAACCCTATACCCCAATGGTCATTATACTCTTTGTTTAGCGAATAAAAATACCCACCCTCTTTTAAAACACGATCTATTTGATCTAAATAAAAGTTCAAATACTCTTTTTGCATAAATCCCAGTGATGCTGTGTTTATTACAAGATCTACTGACTCCGATTTTAGTGAAGTTAAAACAGAAGGTGAGATAATTATGAAATCATACTCCTGTACAAAGAAATCAAAATTGTTCAAATCATCAACAATCTCATCTAAAAGTCCAATTTTTGCCTCAGGAAAGTTATACTTTATAAAATAAGAAGTCATGATTAGTGTCTCTGGCAGATCCAAGAGAATATGACAGCTATTAGGCGTGTAATAGTGCAAAATCCTTGAAAGTCCTCCATACCCACAACCAATATCAAGTACAACAGATCTTTGCTTTGGAGTGAAAGGGATAACTTTAATGAGGTCATTTACAACAATGGAATGAAAAAGACTCTTTTCACTTACTCTTTTTCCTCTATATTGTACGCAGAAATTATTTCCTGCATCACTTTCACTAACTGAAGCTAAAAGAGTTTTATCAACTTTTTTAGCCAATCTATGATACTCCAAAATGAGATCAATAGATTTTAGATAAGATTTTGTGTAACTCTCCCTTACATCAAGATAGTTAAATTGATCATTAAAAAGTTCTTGATAGCGTTTTGGATCTTTTCTAAAATTGATAAGATTATCTTTTATAAGTGCTCCATCTTTATCAAAAAAATGACTCTTTATAACTGTAGCAATTCGATTCCACTCTTTTGTCTTATCAAAACTTTTTTCTTCCAATTTATAGGCGTGGATTAAACTATCTTCTATTTTTTTACAATAATCATCATCAAGTGCATAATTTTCAAATTGAACTAATGGAGATTGAGGCCACAGTACATTATGACTTCCATGTTGATACGCATTTGCAAGATCTTTAGCTGTAGTTTCATAACCTTCAAGTTTTAAACTGTTTTTGAAAATCATCTCTTTCATTGCCCAAAGAAATCGTCCAAAAAAGTTATAAAAAAGTATAGGTTTAAAAGGTGTTTGATGGGCATTCCAGCTATGAAGTAAAAATTGTGAACTTTTTTGATAGATTAATTTGTCTTTAAACTCCAAAACAATTCGTCTTAAAAAACCAAATCTTTTTACTATCCATTTTATTTGATACATTTTGATACACCATATTTTTATTTATATTATTATCGACAATTTTATAATTTTTTGTATAATTTAATTCATAATATACCGATATTCTTCAAAATAAGCAGTAAAGTAGGTTTTTTAAAACATGGATAAAATTTTTGAATGTATTGATCTTAAAAAAGAATTACCATTTTCAGATCATGACTATATTAAATTTTACGGCTCACTATACAATCAAGAATCTTTAAAAAAAGAGTTAAAACTCAAAGAAAAAATAGAGACAATTGATTTAATCGCTATAGCATATCAGGCTTATGGAACAGAACTATTTAAAAAACTTGATGGAGTTTTCAGTCTCACTATTTATGATAAAAAAGAAAATATACTCTATCTTGTTAAAGATCGTGTAGGTTTATATCCTCTCTATTTTTATAATCACAATCAGACACTTATTTTTGGCAGCTCTTTAAAAGATTTTTATACTATCCCTGCTTTTACAAAAAAGATTGATAAAAATGCATTGGCTCTGTATCTTACTTATGGCTATATATTACAACCTTATACCATCTTTGAACATACATACAAAGTCAAATCAGGTCATTTTGTTGCTTATGATATGAAAAATAACTCTTGGGAACAAAAAGCGTATTGGAAGTTAGAGTCATGTTATGCAAAAGAAAAAACTCCTTTAGCCGAAAATGATGTACTAGAAAGTGCTGAAGAGATATTATACAGTGCCGTAGAAAAACGAATAGATCCAAAACAGGCTATTGCTGCCTCGTTAAGTGGTGGATATGATAGTTCTATGGTCGCAGCACTTTTAACTCAAAAAAGTTCACAAAAAATTGATACCTTTACCATAGGTTTTGATGAAAAAGAGATCAACGAAGCACACTATGCTAAAAAAATCGCATCTTATCTTGGTACAAATCATCATGAACATTACTTTAGTGAAGCAGATGCAATAGAGATTGTTCCTAAACTTTCCCTTGCCTATGATGAGCCTTTTGCAGATTACGCCGCAACACCAACAGTTTTAATGAGCCAGTTGGTTAAGCAAAATGGTTTTGAGACGCTTTTTGTAGGAGATGGTGGTGATGAAGTGTTTGCAACCGCAGATGATGTTGCACAATTTGATAAACTATTAAATACCCCAAAAGCCATTAAAAGTAGTATTTACCATATTTTAAACAGCGTAAATCCTCTAAAAATTCCACTTCTAAAAAGTTATCAAAACTTTCCAACAAAACACTATAAACTTTTACAACTCTTAACAGCTACAAAAGTTTCACACATGGTTAAAGCAAAACCCATTCTTTTTTATGACCAAGAGATTAAAACACTACTCAAAAATGAGAATACAAAATTTAAAACTACATTTGATGAAATCGATTTTCCAGAGTTTGCTGAAACTGTAGATCAAGTAATTGGGAGTTATTTTAAAACTACAATGGTAGATGCAGAACTTGTAAAAAGTTTTCAAGCTGCAAGATACGCAAATATTTCAATAAAAGAGCCACTTTTAGATCTTGACTTGATTCAGTATATGGCAGGAGTTTCGGGAAATCTTAAAATTAAAGAGGGAGAGAAAAAATATATTTTAAAACAGATAGCACATAAATATATACCAAAAAACCTACTAGATCGTCCTAAAAGTGGTTTTGCTATCCCTTTCTCCACATGGCTAAAAGGACCTTTGAAAGATTTACTATATGCGCATATCAATGAAAAAAGACTCAATGATGATGGACTCTTTGATAGTAAAAGTGTACTAAAAATAAGAGATGCTTTTTACAAGGGCAATGAGAGTTATAAATATAAACTATGGACACTTTTTCTTTTTCAACTCTGGCATGATAAAGTTTTCTCTACTTTGAACGATATATAGTTATGATGGAAGATTGTCCAATAGAACTAGATAGAAAAATATATAATGTGCCTACAGAAGATTATAGTATCTGGTCAAAGAAAAAACTAAAACTTATCAGTAACTTTGTTGATAAAAAACTCTGCTCTTATGAAGTTCCTACGGTTATCATTTTGGAAATTGGACACTTTACACTTCCCAAAGAGGAGATAAACCTGCAATGGGCTTATCAGAACATGGCTTTTGCCAATGCCCTATGTGGAGAAATTATCAAAAAGCATAAGTCAAAGTTTAAAATAATTCCAACACTATTGGTCAATAACTTAGATAGTAAAGATGATAATATTTCACAAGAGATTATCGATGATATGCTTAAAAATCAAAAATATATCAACCAAAGATCACTTAAAATTATCTCTGAAAGAAACCTCAAAAATCGTGCTTTTAAAGCACTTAAAAATGATAGCAGCCTTACAGAGCAATTTATCCATATAGATGGAAAAGCTTATCTAAAAGATGATGATTATCAGCATGATCTTGCTGCTGGATTTGTCAATGAGGATGGAGATATCATCCCAAGGTGTGGTTTGATTCTTACCAGTTATTTAGATACTGTAAGCAAATTAGCACGAGAAAGGCTCCATCAAAATGATGAAATCAATCTTCTTTTCATAAGCTTTTCACAACTCCTCCATGAGTATAAGCGTGTCATGCTGGGTGTTGATATCTATGGTAAAACGCATAAGTCTCTTCATATAGACCCCATGATATTTCACTGGGCTTATCTTCAAGATCAAGCCCAACTCTCTTTTAAACCAACTTCTACTTCTCTTTGGGAAGATCTACAGTTTTAGATTTTAAACTTTTATGATAAAAGATATAGTACCCTTTTGTTACAGCGATAAAAAGTGCGATTACTACATTAAGATAGACTAGTCCTACAACACCAAATAGGTATATGACGATAGGTGCAGCGATAATGTTGATAAGACCTGCGATCATGACAATATTGTTTAAAAGTTTTGTCTCTCCGAGTGTGACAAGCATATTCGTAAATTGGTGTCCATAGAGGAAAAAAACTAAGATAAACGAGAAGATTTGAAGCATTGTTATCATCAGAGGTGTTGGTGTATCTCCAGAGACAATACCAAGCATCCATGAGGCATTGAAAAAGACCACTAAAGCTACAGGTAACATGATTGATAAAATTAAAAAGAAGAGTTGTCTGTTTCTTTTAAAAAACAGTTCGCTTGACTCTTCATAAACTTTTGCAAGATAAGGGAAAACCGTTCGTGTCAATGGCTCAAGCAGACTCCCAACCGCACGAACAATCTTTTCGACTATTGTGTAATAACCAACAATGGCATTACTGGCAAAAA
>DQTU01000023.1 GCA_015662615.1 Campylobacterales bacterium
CCCATGATCGAGTGAATTTCTTATAATATGAATCATTGGATCAGCTAATTTCTCAATAACTGTTTTGTCTAGTTTTGTTTCCCCGCCTTCCTCTTGGTAGCGAATCTTCTTACCAAGTTTTTTACTAAGGTCTCTAACAAGCTTTGGGTATCTTCCAAATATGTAGCTAAGCGGCAGAAGTCTCATTCCCATTACTCTATCTTGTAATCTATCGGTTACTCTGCTAATTTGCTCATATTTACTTAAAAGCTCACGCCTGGCATGTTCGGCAGGCTCTTTTGTAATCTGCTGAGCAATATAAGGCAAAGCGTTTTTCATTACAAGCAGTTCGCCAACTATATTCATAAGTTCATCAATTTGATATTGTTCAACTTTAACAGTTTTTGATATATTAGAAGATGTTGATATATCTTTGGTTGTAGGCTGTGTCTGTTTTAATGGCTTGCTTGGATTGTTATCTTGAGTTTTTTGCTCATCTACTTCTATTTTTTGAGCAACTTGATCTTTACTATTCTCTTTTTGAGGCTCCTCTTGGCTTTTACCGCTTAAAATATTTATCTTTTCTTTTATAAGTGTCTTAAGCTCATCAGTGGAAGTAGCACTAACTACTCCATCATCAAGATCTAAAAATCCAAGAACATTACTCAAAAGCAGTTTTGTTCTTCCAAGCAATGACTCATCTTTTGAGAGTTCTAATGCCTTTAACTGAGCATTTAAGATATTTAAAGCATTGATAATTGTTTTATTATCTTTACTTTTTTCTTCAATTACTTCTTTGGTCTCTTCAAGCCAGTCAAGTTTATTTAATGCTATCGCAACTATCTCTTTATACTCATTAGAGTCAAATTTATAGTTTGGTAAAATTGCTTGAAGAGCTGCTAAAATAAATCCTTCTCTTGTTTCAGGGTTTAAAATTTGTATAACAGCACTAAGCTTCTCGTCTAAAAGGGTAAAATTGTTACTATTAAATATATCTATTAGTTCATCTTTAAAATCATCAAACAAAGATGTATCATCTACTTTCTCATAACCATTGTCAAAAAGTTTCTCTATGCTTAATGGAACAAATCTTAAATCATCAATGATATTATAGAAAGTCTCCTCAATAAGTACTCCATCACCACTTATTGCAGCAATTAAATAGCTTGACCACTCTTGTGGATCTTTTTCAATTGTGTTACAGTCTATAGTTTGAACTGCTATTTGCTTTATATTCTCACTACCAAGAAGATAAAAAAGATAGATAGGATCATTTCCAAGTTTTAAAGTATCAAGCTCTAAGTCAAACTCTACGAGCCATAAACTATTTTCATCTTCTAACAATTCAGAACTTAATTGTGGAGTTTTAAGTGGAATATTTAGTGAAGACAATTTCGATATTTGAGCAAAACTAAAATAGTGGGCTACGGCAAGCGAATGATCTATGTTAAAAGGAGCTTCGATCTCTTCTGGTTTAGAGTCAGTTTTTTCTAAAAATGCTCTAATTTCTTCTTTAATCTGTATTATCTTTTCATCATCAGCTTCAACTTCAACACTTCCAATCTCTTCTGCTGCATCTATAAGCTCTACCACTTCATCAAAAGCATCATACAAAGCATCTACTAACTCTGGAGTAAAATCTACTTCATCTTTTCTATAAGCATCTAAGAGATCTTCAGCTGCATGGGTTATCTCTTTAACAGAATTAAAGCCAACTAGCCCAGCTCCACCTTTGAGGGTATGTGCAGCACGAAACAGTGCATTTACTGTCTCTTCATCTCCATCTTCAAGATCACTTAAGTGCTGATCAAGGTATGAAAGATTTTCTCTAGCTTCAGTTAAAAACTGCTCTAAAATAGGATCCATTTTAATGCCTTATGCTTTGAATGTTAACATTTTTGCATTTAGTATTAAATCATCAGGTCTTGCTGGTTTAATTAAATACATACTTGCTCCACTTTCATATGCCAAATCCGCATCTTTAGATTCACTTTCTGTAGAAACCATAATTACAGGTGCCAAATGACCTTCTCCCTCTCTTAATCTTTTTACAAAACTGTATCCATCAAGGACTGGCATATTTATATC
>DQTU01000108.1 GCA_015662615.1 Campylobacterales bacterium
TCGCTCAACTATCTTTTCGATGGAGTCTATCAAATCATCACTAAGTGAGGAGTGTTGAAGATGGTGATCCATTTGGGCTTTGAAAGTATCACTACTTACTATTTTTGTAACTGCTGATTTTAGTTTTATACTAAATGGGTCTCGTAAGGCTTCTAAGGCTGATTCTCCACCGAACATATTTAGCATGTTGCCAAACTGTGACTCCATGACTGTTTTACTTAGAGCGTCAAATGCGGGGGAAAAATCAGCACTCTGTACAAGTGGGGCTAAGTCTAGTTTTTGCTCCTCTTTTGCAAAGAAGTTGTTAAGTTGCTCACGGGTAAAAAACTGTTTCATCATTAAATCTTTGATAGCTCTTTTAAACTCTTCAAATTTTAACTCTATCACTCCAGAGCCATAAAGCAATGGTACTTTTTCAAACAGCATGTGGATTGCAAGATAGTTTGTCAAAGCCCCTGAAAGTGCAAAAAGCCCAGTATAAAGAACATAGTGAGATATGCTTTGAGGAGCGATAAATGAGAGAAGGATTATGAGTGCAGAGACTGCATTTGTGATTAGTGATTTATTCATGAGGGTATTTTATAGAATTTAGATTAAAATACCCTCATGAATTACCGCCAAATGTGTTATACTTGTAACCGACCCAAAAGCTCATGCCTATGCCATGACATTAAACCTATAGAGACAAATACTAAGTTTGTTATCCTTATGCATCCCAAAGAGTTTAAATATATCAAAAATAACACAGGTCGATTAACACATAGTTCACTCAAAAATTCAGACCTTTTTGTGGGTGTGGATTTTTCAAAGCATAATAGAGTCAACCTGCTCTTAACTGACCCAAAAAACTACTGTACAATACTTTTTCCCTCACATGACAGCATCTGTATAAATGAAGAAAAACTTGAATTAAACGATAAGCAATTAGTAGTTTTTATCATAGATGCCACATGGGACAGTGCAAAGCCCATGCTTCGACAAAGTAAAAACCTACACCAGTTGCCTAAAATATCATTTACCCATACTAAAACATCTGCTTATAAATTTAAAAAACAACCTTTTGCTGAAGCACTCTCTACCATGGAGTCAACTTTGTGTCTGTTGGAGATATTGCAAAAACAGGGGTTGGAGGCTATTTGTGATAAAGATTTAGAGAAATTTTTGAATCCTTTTGAAAAGATGGTAAAATTTCAGATGGAGTTTGTAAGCTCTAAGCCACGATATAGGAAGAGTGATGGCTGAAAAATTTTCACTTAAAGATGAACTATTTAATTCTGAAAAAGTAGCTAAAATCGCATCTGAAATAAAAGAAGTTTATGCAGAGTTTGAACAAGAAAAGTTTGAAAAAGAAGTTGTAGAAAAGTTTCCCCAACTTGAACTAAAAAATCGTATTTTTCATATACGAGACATGTTAGCAAAGTATCTGCCTGCTGATTTTAAAGAAGCGACAAATATACTCCTAAAAGCTTTACCACCTGAACTTGATACAACAAAAACAGATGATGATTTTGGAGATTTTATCTACTCTCCTTATAGTGAATTTATAACAGTGTTTGGTTGCACAAAAGAGTATTTAATATTTTCACTAGATGCATTGGGAGAGATTACAAAACGGTTTTCTGTTGAGTTTGCAATACGGGATTTTATAAATGAGTTTCCAAAAGAGAGTTATGCTAAGTTGCATAAATGGTCATTCTCAAAAAATTATCATCAAAGAAGAGTTGCATCGGAAGGACTTCGTCTTGTACTGCCTTGGGCTAAAAAGATAAATATCGACTATCACGATAATTTACCAATTCTTGAAAACCTTTATCATGACAATGCTCGTTTTGTAACTCGCTCAGTTGCAAATCATCTCAATGATATTTCTAAAAAAGATGCAACTTTGGTTCTTGATACTTTAAAAAAGTGGAAGAACTCACAAAAACAAGATGCAAAAGAGATGGAGTTTATCATAAATCATGCTCTGCGAACACTTGTTAAAAATGGGCATGAACAGACTCTAATTTTTTTAGGGTATCGTCCAAATCCAGCTATCAAAATTCAAAAATTTAAACTCACTTGCGATGATGTTAAGATAGGTTATAGATGCACAAAAAGAGGAGGGTTTGATAGTAGATTATATCATTCATTTTAGAACCAAAGCTGGAAAGTTTAGTCCAAAAGTGCATAAGATAAAAAAGCTAACTCTTAACAAGGATGAAAGAGTAAAACTTTCAAAAAAACACCATTTTAAGGCAAACATGACAACAAGAAAGCTCTACGAGGGAGCGCATAAAATAGAACTTCAAATCAATGGAAAAGTGTATGAACATTCTACATTTCAACTAAAGGAGATATAAAATGAAAGTAATAAATTTAGATAAAAAAATAATACATGGCATAAGAATCAGAACAACAAATACAAATGAGATGAATCCTAAAACTGCAAAGATAGGGGCTTTATGGCAAAAGTTTGATAAACAAGTTATAGTTGATTATCAGAGTGGGGAAAAAGTTTATGGAGTTTATTATGATTATGAATCAGATGCAAATGGTGAGTATTCGGTTTTGGCAGGGTACGATGGAGAGGATGAAAATCTTGAAGAAGTAACGATAGTGAGTGGGAAATATTTACGATTTGTTGCAAGTGGAGAGATACCACAAGTTGTAATTGAGACTTGGGGAAAGATTTGGGAATATTTTTCTGATGAGACTTCAGAATTTAAAAGAGCATATAAGACGGATTTTGAGTATTATAAAAGTGGCAATGATATAGAGATTTTTATATCTATACGATAGACTTCGCATAAAGGACAAAAATGAATTTTACAGACCTTTCTGAGAAGAATAGAAAACAACTACATGAAGAGATTTTATCTCATGCCCAAAACATAGGTGGGAAAAATGCTTTTCTTCAGATGATTGAAGATATACGAGAAAATGGGGCAGGGTTACTATCAGAAAAATCAACTGCATTTCGTTTTGATGGTGGAAATATATCTTGGAGTAAATCAATCTATAAAGATACCTTAGCACTACTTTTTGAGGCAGTAAAAGTTGATGGAGATATGTTTGATGGGTTAAAGCCTAAAAAGCAAAAATCCACTCTAAATATGCTAAAAACTTTAAAACCAGTAATCATAAGAGTCAAGCCAAAAAATATGAAAGATGGAGAGGGCTTTACGCTTTCTATCGTGGAGACAGACTTAAAAGATAATGCGACTATATCGTTGATGTTTAAAATTATCTTTTTCTATCCGATAGGTTTTGCAAAAGAAGCATTGGCTTATGACCAGTAGTGAAACTGATTTTTTTGCAGAAGAGTTTGAAAACCTTGACCTATCTTCACAGGAGATAGTGGGTAAAGATTTTGATGATTGTAGTTTTGAAGATTGTAACTTTAGTCATGTTTTATTTAAACAGTGTAGGTTTGTAGGGTGCAGTTTTAAACATTGTAATCTTAGTCTTATGCGTGTACTTGATAGTCAGTTTTCAGATGTTTTATTTGAAGATTGTAAGATTATTGGTGTTGATTGGACAAAAGCTTTATGGGATTCTCTTACGATTCGTCCGATGAAGTTTTATAGATGTGTATTAAATGATTCCTCTTTTTGGGGACTTAAGCTAGATGAGATGCATATGAAAGAGTGTGAAGCAAAAGAGGTTGATTTTAGGGAATCAAATTTACAAAAAGCTGATTTTTGTGCTACAAATTTTGGAAAAGCACTTTTTAGAAACACTAACCTAAGCGAGGTAAACTTTGCTGATGCTCGTAATTTTGATATCGATATCAAACAAAATGAACTAAAAGGGGCAAAGTTTAGTCGTTATGATGCAGTCAGGCTTCTTAGTGGGCTGGGGATTGAATTGGTGGATTAACCAAGCACCTCTAAATCATCACTATATTTATCATCGCAATATTGCTCATAACTTGATTTATATATCTTATAGTGCGCTGAAGTTTTATGACCATCGAGAGCTTTTTCATCTCTCCAAGTCTCTGCTGCCATGAACTTTTTTCTATTATCTTTTAACTGAAAAATATCGTAAAACAGACAACCATCTTCTGCTTTTGATGGCGCTACCATGGCTGTTAGCAACTCTTTCATTTTATCTTCACATCCCTCTTTTGCTATAAATGTAACTCTTTTTGTGATTGTCATCTCTTGCCTTTTTTTGTTGTATATTACCATGTTTTAGCCGATAAATTCTACCACTTTATCAAAATCCAACCTTAACTGAGTGTTCCCTTACAAGCTTGGGGTGCTGATGTTGGGGCTCAGATGGGTGAAGTGGTAGAGTGCTTAATAATTAGGATAAAATTTGTCTTATTTACAAAATCACGATATAATTACACTATTATGAAACAAATTATTGAAACATATAAAAACAACAGAGATGTTGTGGAACACTTTATAACTAGATCAATGAGTCATTTAAATTTGAAAAAATTGGATGAAAAAAGTTCTAAAAGGGCTTTTGTTGCCACAACATGTGTCAAAATGATTTATGGTGTTGATACGGAATATACACTAAATACTCCCTATTATCACAAAAATAAAATCGATGGCTCCAAGATAGGTTTAACAAAATCGCACTATTTTGAGAGGGTCTCTTTTAATATCGATGGAACTTACCTAAGTAACCCTTATATCAATGCTAGTGATGGTACAGCTGGAATCACCTATGCCATAAAAGTAGATGATGGCTTTATTGTTGTGGATATGAATTTGTTGTGTGTACTTCAACAACTAAAATTAGTTGGAAATGACAAATTTATGTCGGTGCTTAATAAATGTGTTTATGGCTTTATGGGTTTTTCACTTTTGTTGTTTTCACTCTTTTTAGGACTGTATGCACTCTATATCTTTTTTCAATCTCTGATGTCTTTTGAAAGCTTTAAACTTGATTCTACATTTCAAGCTATTATCGCACTTACCCTTGGTCTTGCTATTTACGATTTGGCTAAAACAATTTTAGAGCATGAGATATTTTTTAAAACCGTTGCAATTGATGATAGTGATAGCAATGAGATGTTAAGTAAATTTCTAAAATCAATCATCATCGCTTTGTCGATAGAGTCGCTCATGGTAGTTTTTAAAATCGCACTAAATGACCATACAGAGCTTATCCATGCACTCTTTTTGATTATAGGTGTTTCTATGATGATTTATGTGCTTGGAAAGTTTAACCATATGAGTAGTATAAAAAATTAGGTGGATTTATGAAGAAGTTGATTGATGAAATTAAAGCAGGTATCAAAAAAGTTGGGTTTAAAAACTTAGATGAACAGCTTGGAAAATGTGGAAGTTTTATTTGGGAAAAAGAGTACCCTATCGCTGTAGTTCATAGCAGTGAACGAATCAAAGAAAAAGAGATTGTGACACTTTTTCAAAAACAACAGTTTCTAAATGAAGAAGGCTTTACTCATGTATCTTACGATAAAGAACAACTAGACTTTTTATCTGATAATGCACCACAATATTTACAGATGGCAACCATGATGTGTTTAAAAACCCCAACACTATATCCTCAACCTTTTAAAAGTAAATTTCCAAAAGATTACTGGAAAAAGATGCAAGAAACTGACCATGTAAAGTCAGTGATAGAGATGTCAAGTTTTACAGATAAAGATACAAAATGTTCTGTCGAATTTTCTTTGAGAGAAGTTATGCGAAAAAGAAAAGAGGTCAATGTTTTGAAAAAAGTTGGGTATGTGTGGATTGCTGAGATTCCGAAAGTTATCGATATAGAAGTTGTTTTTAAACATTACTTTTTAGAAAATTATAGTGTTGTTTATGTTAAGGAGATGGCATATTTTATAGGCTGGAATGAAACCTTGGGTGGTATAAACATGCGATATTTTGTTTGCCCTCCAAAATAGTATTTACTTAATATTTGTTTTGCCTTTTATGGTTTCATCTTATTTAACTTTTCCATATACTCCATGATAGTTCCATCATCAAGTGCCTTTTTTGCATCTTTTTTGATTGTCTCTTTTTTCTCATCTGAGAGTTTATCCGTTTTATCTACAAACTTGATAAGCTTCTCATAAACCATTTGATGCATTGCAGTGTCCATGCTCTGTTTTAGCATTTCATCTACACTTTGGGACTTTTCACCTGTTGAAAAAAGAGCTTTGTCAAACTCTTTTTCATTTATCGTCTTTATCTCAAAAAAGATTTCACTATTGTCTTTATCTGTTATCTTGGTAACCTGCCCTAACTTTCTTACTTTTTTAGCGGCATCCCTAGCTGCTTTTTGACACTTTTTCTCATCTTTGCTAACCATCATACCTTCTATCTTGGTAGGAATCATCGTCATCTCTTGTGCGAAAGTTTTCATATCTTCACTCTCATAAGGCTTGATATAGACATGGTTACAAGCTACATCTGCAGCTGAGTATATATAGTGACCTTTTGAGACTTTTAAGAGTGATGCTCTTTTGTTGTAGCTACTTTTTTCATTTAGTTTAGATTCGTAAGTGCTTTTTGATGTTGGATTTACAGAATATTTTATCCCTTTATAGGTATCTATGATTTTATATTTTTTATCAGGATTGTAGTTGTTTTCTGTTCGTATCTGGTGGTTTAATACCCTAGCCGTTTTATCAACAGCCCTTTGTGCTAAGGTGTGAAAACCTTTATAAACTATAAAAGTTCCTTTTGTATTGTCACTCTCAACAAAAGGTGGTTTTTGCTTTTTTTCAACCTCATAATCTTTTGATGAGAGCAATATCTTATTGCCACTGGCAAAAAGTTTACAAGGAGTTTTTAGATGATATTTTGCATGGTGTTTGTTACAAAACCTTATCGCTCCCTTATCAGCTAGTTTCTGTGTACCTTGCTGGCTTTGTTGTCCACAGCAAAATTTCCCATCACTATCTAGTGCATATCCAAAGGCTTTATATCCATCGTAGCTTAGGTATTTTTCAAAAAATGGTGCACAATTTCCTTTTATAATCTTACTAGATTTTTGTAAGATAGCTGTTTTTTCTTTGGGGTTAAGTGGTGTATTATCTGCAGGTGTATATTTTGGAAAGTCACCCTCTTTTGCTACTATTTTATTGCCTACAGCATAGATTTTACAGCTACTTTTTGGTGCATTTTCCCCTCTTTTTAGTTTGTTATCGTTACAGCCTCTAATGCCACCCTCTTTAGAGATTTTTTCTGTTTGGTTTCTATAGGAGTTTCCACAAGCATATTTACCATCAGCATCCAAACTATAGCCAAATGATTTATGCCCTTTAGCTTTGAGATAAGCTTCAAAAAATGGATAACAATTTCCCAAGATAACAGGCTTGGCTTTTTTCATAAGATTTGTAATTTCTTTACTACTCAAAGGTCTGTTTTCAGGTGTGATACTTGCATAGGAAACGAGTGGTAGTAGAAATAAAGATAGATATAGTTTTTTTATCATGATTTAGCCTTTTATAATTGGTAGCATAATCGTCAAAATAGATAATAACTTTAGTTTTACTATAAGAATAAAATTTAATCTTTTTAACGATATGATAAATAAAGGGCACCTCTAAAAACCCCTGATACTCATAGAAGGCAAAGAAAGCTTAAGATTTAGATTTAAAATCTTGAAGGACTACTTTTTGTAATTCGAA
>DQTU01000175.1 GCA_015662615.1 Campylobacterales bacterium
CAAGTATATCTATCTTTTGATTACTCCTGCTTCATGCAATGCCATTGGAGCTGCGCAGATCGCTGCGATTGGCTTCTTTTTAGCGTCAAAACTCTTTAGAATCTCTTGAACTTTAGCACTCTCTTTTAAAGATACGGCATTGTCATGACCACCGGCGAGTACAACCATATCAAACTCATCTACATCGATATACTCTAGTTTATTGTTGGCGATAATTGTGATGCCGTTTGCTCCAGTTACTTTTTCATCGCCTAACGATGCCGTAGTAACTTGGATACCGCCTCGTCTCAAAACATCGATAATAGAAACTGCTTCAATCTCTTCAAAACCAGTTGAAATGGGAATTAATACACTTGCCATGATATAACCTTTTTAGTCTTTGATTTTTTCTAAATACTCAGCTTTTGCCGTATCCACTTTTACAGTATCGCCCTCTAATACATGGTAAGGTATCTGGATTACCGCCCCACTCTCTAAAGTTGCAGGTTTTTTCCCACCTTGTGAATCACCTTTGAAGTTTGGTCCAGTCTCTGCGATTTTCAGTATCACAGTTGCAGGAGTTTCAACATCTATCGCATTTCCGTTGTGAAAAAGTATCTCAACATTCATACCGTCAATAATCCATTTTATAGTATCGCCCACAGCATCATGAGTCAGACCTATCTGGTCATAAGTCACTACATCCATAAACTGTAACATTTCGCCATCATCATATAAAAACTGCATCGTCTTTTGCTCAAGATCTGGCTTTGTACATTTATCCCCTGCATGAAAAGTTTTTTCAACTACTTTTCCATTTAGATATGACTTTATTTTACATCTAACAAATGCCGCACCTTTTCCTGGTTTTACATGTTGATACTCTGTAATCTTGAATGGTTTACCGTCAAGCTCTATCTTCATACCTTTTTTTAAATCACTCATCGAAATTGTTGCCATTGTTGCTCCTGAAATATTTATGGCAATTATATCGAATTAAGTTTATGGTTTAAATTTTATATCTTCTGGAGATTTTACATCTATCTCCACACCTAAAAGGCTAGTAAAATTTGCAGGAGCATTGAAAGTTCGAAAAACTCCTGTTATCAAAACTTTTGTTTTTGCATCTGTTTTTTGCATACCTCGTATATCAAAGTAGACTTCGGAAAATCTATACTCAGCTGGAGTATTTATATGGATAGACTCTCCTGCTTTATCATTATAATCTGATTTTATAGAAAAATACCAATTTGCTCTTCCACATGTACTAGTATTGTCAAAGTCTATATATCCCCAAACTTTAACAACTTTTCCATCTAACTTCTGGGCTTGAGCCTTATCTATTGCAAAACCTTTTTTTGAGATGTCAGCCAAAGCATTATGTCCATCTATGGGAATCAAAGATACTTTTTGTGAACATCCACTAAAAAATATAATAATTGCTAAAATCAATATTTTCATATTCTATCCTCTGTTTATAATTTTTGACCTAGCCAGTGCGGCCTCAATCTCTTCTTTTGCCACATCCCCAGTCAGATTTAGCTCAACAGCTCCATCTTCTCCAACAACCTGCATATCAATTATCTTCTTTTTAGTCTCATCTGTCATACACTCACACGAACCCGTTACACAATTTTCTACCATCTTCACAATTTGCTGTTTTGCCACAACTCCTGTAAAAGCTATCTTAACTCCACTATCAGTTTTAAATACATTTTTTTGCATCTGGAGTGCAGTTTTTACTTTTGGCAAAAGTATCTCTTTTATCTCTTTAAAAGTCGCTTCAAAAGCATCATAAGATTTACCGTCAGGGTCTTCAAATCCAAGATGCATCTTCTTTATCTGTTTTGGAAATATTGGACATGTCTCTTTAGCATGGTCACAAACTGTTACTACCAAATCAAAATCAATTCCCTCTAAGGTATCCAATGTTTTAGAGTGATATTCATCTCTCCATGCACCGTTTTCTTCTAAAACTTTTTTTGCATTTGGATTTACTTTTCCACTTGGTTTTACACCTGAACTAAAAGCTGAAATGCCATCAAGTTCTCTGTTTATTAGTGCTTCGGCGATAATGCTTCTGCAACTATTTCCCGTGCATAATATTAATACTTTTTTATTCATCTATTTTTCCTTCGTAAAACTTTCTCATCCATCTATCAAGTGGATTTATCATCCTGTACATCACAGGCACTACAAGAAGTGTCAAAACCATAGAACTTAAAAGTCCTCCAATGATTGAAATCGCCATCGGTGCATTTGTCTCACTTCCTAGTCCGCTCCCAAAGGCTAATGGTAACATAGCAAATATCATAGCAACCGTAGTCATCAAAATCGGTCTTAACCTTTTCTCTCCAGCCTCTATCAAAGCTTCATCGGAACTCTCTCCTCTCTCCATCGAAGCATTTGCAAAGTCCACAAGTAAAACAGCATTTTTTCCAACCATTCCCATCAGCAACATAAAACCAATCATAACAAATAGTGAAAACTGTAATCCACTAAGATAAAGAGCCAACATAACCCCGATGATACTTAGAGGCAAAGCTACCATGATGATGATAGGCTGGATAAGCGACTCATATAAAATAGCCAAAATGATAAACATAAGGATTACCGAAAGCCCAAGTGCATCTCCAAAAGCTTTTGCTGTTTTTTCCATCTCTTCTGCAAATCCTGTAAATCTATAGGTTACACTTTCAGAAAGAAGTTCATCGATTTTTTCTCGAGTATAAGCTAAAGAACCACCCAAATCCAAACCAAATAAATCAGCAAAAATAGTTACTTGTCTCTGCCTATCAAAGTGATTTATTGTAGCCAATGCTGTAGAGCTTGAAAACTCCACCAAACCATCAAGAGTAGGATAGTAAGAACTTTTTTGAGAATCAAACTCTTTTTTCTTTGCCTCTAAATTTAAAGCAGATGCTTTTAACAAATAGTTGGAACTTTGGGCTGAATTTATCAGAGAGCTTAAATCTTGTGCATAGAGAAATGCTGGAAGCACCAAAACTAACAATTTTTTCATTTTTTTACCTCTATTAATTGAAACAGTGTATCTATATAAATATTTAACTCTTTTTCAACATCGGCAATCGCCTTGGTCGCAACACTGGCGATAAAAAGCCCTTCCCCTGTAGCAAACAGCCCTTTTGCAAAATGAATGGAGTGAGGGATAATCTCCCCTTTATCAATACCCTCTTGCAAAATTTGCCGAAACCATTGATAATAATTCTCAAAACAGGTCGTTTGAAAATCAATCATCTCTTCATTGGCGGTGATAAGTGAGATAGAGATAAACTCTTTATAAAGTGTTCGCAAACTTTCATCTTTTTTGCTATAAAAGAAGTTAAAAAAGATTTTGATTTTTTCTTTGGTTGAAGAGATATCAGAAAGCTCTTTTTCTTTATGAAGGTTATGTTTAACCATCAAAATATTAATTACTTCAAAAACGATATCTTCTTTGTTTTTAAAATAATCATACATTGTCCCTTTCCCGACACCAGCAGTTTTTGCCAATTGGGAAATCGTTAAATCCTTAATCCCATGTGTAATGAAAAGTTCTTTACATGAAAGTGCAATATCTTTTCTTTTTTGTGCTTTATCTACAATAATTGGCATTTATAACCTTTATAATTTATTATGACTGACTGTCGGTCATTTATCTGTAATTGTATATGCATCTGCCTTAATATATCAATAAAAGTATATTTCCAATTGACAATGGTAGAGTGGTAGGCTATGATAATAGTCATAATTTTCACCACAAACACTATTTTGGGCAAATTTTTGAGCTTGACGATTTTATAGATTATCAAGAATTGGTTGAGAGATTTAAAGATGATATAAAGGAGTTTATCACATGGTAACGATTCAAAACGGCACAATTGAAGATTTTTTTGATTCTGCAAAAAAAACAGCAAAACAGATTGATGATAAAGTTACTGTAGCAGCTAAACATACAATTTGGATGGAAACAGATGATTTATTAAATATCTTAAAAGCAGAGAG
>DQTU01000340.1 GCA_015662615.1 Campylobacterales bacterium
AAGAGAAGGGTCTTCCACTTGCTGGTATATTTGCTCCATGTTCGATGTATATCTATGTAAAAACTGGTGAAAATAAGTTAGTTATTGGCATGCCGACACTTATGGCATGGGGAGCAGCCTTTGGAGTAACAGAGCCTGAAAAATTAAAGTTAATGAAACAATTAGACAAGGAAATTCCTGAGATTATAAGAAGTTTAGGTGGCGTTGATATGCCAAATGGAAATCCCCTAAAATCCAAACCAATTAAAGTTGAAAAAAAAGATGATGGAGCTATTTCCACATTTTTGATAGGTTCTCATTTAAGTGTCCAAGAGGTGCAGAAAAGTCTAAAAAAAGGTGGTTTTGAGGTATTGGCTACGACTGCATTGGATAGAAAAAAAGAGTTAACTTCTATAACATTTACCTCGGCATCTCTTCAAAAATTAGCAAGTAAAAAAACTAGAGGTTATATGGGAGTTTTAAAGGTCTTGGTGGATGATAAAAAAATTAGCATTGAAAATCCACACTATTTTGCAAAGGCTTATCTTCAAGATGATTTTGATGAAGCGGCTGTAAAAGATATTTTAAAAAATTTAAATAATACTTTTAAAACTCTTAAAAATTCTACAGATAAGATGAAACTTGACAAATTGTCAGAGTATCGTTTTACTGATGGTATGCCTGAGTTTGAAGATATGATGATTGTAGGTCGTGGGGATAATGAAACATTGCTAAAAAAAGCGGAGAAAAATTCCCAAGTAGTGTTTAAATTATCTTTATCTGATGGTTCTACTTTGCTTGGTGTAAAGATGTCAAAAAGAGTCAATAAGCTTGTCAAGAAGACTGGTGCTTCAAATAGTTCTCTCTTGCCTTATTTGGTGCTTATAGAGGATGGGAAAGCAAAGGTATTAGCACCAAGGTATAATATTGCTCTTCATGCGCCATTACTTGATTTGGATGCCTTTATGAGACTTGCCTCTGCACCAGGAGCAATCATAAAAGAGTGTGGAAAGATATTTCGTTAGTCCATATCTCGTATATCAATCACCTCTTCAAGAGTATCTGTAAAATCCTTTTCACTCATTCTTCTCACTGTATGGTCTATAATCTCATGGTCTTTTTTATCGAAAAAATATAGTGTTGGTGTAGCATAAGGTTGCATCCACTTAAATGGGAAATCTTCTTTGTTTGTGATATCCACCTCTTTAACGATAAAATCTTTATCTAAAATTGCTTTTATATCTGGTTTTTTCATATAGCCTTTTATCTGCTCACACGCTCCACAGCCAACTTGAGTGATAAAAATCATATTGACTTTATCCTGCTCAGGTTTTGGTTCTATTTTTTTATCACACCCTAAAAAAAATAGGGTTAGCGTGATCAATAATAATTTTAGCAAGATGGTACATTCCCACTATCTTTTGCGTACTCATATGAGAATTGATAGGTATCATTTATCCATTTATCTTTAAAGCTTTTTACATTTGGACATATCTTTTGTATCTCTTGAACAAAATCTCTACTCTCTCTAATATCTTTCCACTCAGCTTGTGTGTGTTGCGCTGCAAATTTTGCTCCATTCATGCCACATGCTTTTTTAAGTTTTTTGAGATATATCTTTTGACCTTTTGCCACATCTCCTTTTTCAAAAACTCTTTTTGCACTTTCTACTGAGGCTGCAGCTGTAGCAATATTTGCGATAGCTGCAGCTTTTGTAGCTTCTACTTCACTTTTTGCTTCAGCTACTGTTCCAACAGATAGTGCTTTTGCAGCTTTTTCTGAACCACTTAACTTTGCAATTTCAACTTTTGCTACAGACTTTGCAGTCTTTGTTGCTGCTGCTGATTTGGCAATCTCAACACTTGCAACGGATTGTGCAACAACAACGGCTGCATTTGCTTTTGCTTCCTCAAGACTCTTTGCTGTTACCGTTGTAGTGTCAACAGTTTTTACAGATTTTGTGATTTGTATTGCTGCATCTACTTTTGCTTGAGTTGTGTTTTTTGCAGATTTGACAATTTTTTGAGTTGTGTTTACTTGTGCTCGTTTTGTTATCTCTGCTACATCCTCTGATGTCATAGCTTTTATAGGTTCGATTGGAGAGACTGCTTTTGCAATTTCGGTTGCTGAAACTGCTCTTGCCACCTCTACAGAAGATACAGCTTTTGCAATTTCTGCAGCAGATACGGCTTTGGCAACTTTAATCGTTTGCATAGGGTATGGAACATAGGTTGGTTTTACAGCTTTTGCTATCTCTACGGTTGTAACTGCATTTGCGATACTCTCAACTGCCTCTGCTTTTGCAATTTCAACAGCAGCAACTGCTTCTGCGATATCTCCTGAAGCCTTAGCTTTAGCCAACTCTATCTGTTGGTCTGTATTGTTGCTATTTGTTAGTTGATTTTGTTTTGCACTCTCTACTGATGCAACAGAGTGCGCAATTTTTCCAGCTGATGTAGCTTTTGCAATTTCTACAGATGCAACTGATTTGGCAATATCACTCATAGCAGTTGTTTCTGCAACAGCAACTGATACAGCGCTTTTAGAACCTATACCTTTTTCCCTTAACGCTTCTATCTCTTTTACTTTAGCTTTCATACTTTCAACGGTGTGAGAGCGAGCAATTTCTACAGCTTTAACAGAGTGAATGATTTTTTCTTTTGCCTCACTCTTAGCAATTTCTAGCGGTGAAGAAGTTTTGATGATAGCAACTGTCTCTTTGAGCACTTTAGCTTCAGTACTTGGTTTATCATGTGAGGAGGCTTCGATGACCTCTTTTACTACTTCTTTCGGAGTATCTTTTTTAGTAACTTGTTGAATTTCTTGTTTTTCTACTAAGGGTTCACTCTTTTTTTCACATCCGTATGAAAATAAAAGAGTTGTGGCAAGTATCGAAGAAGTAAGCACTTTGGTCATCATGTATCCTTTTAGATTTATTTGTTTTTATTATACTAAAATTTTCTGTATTTATATTTAAAAAAAATTAAAAAAATGACGATATAGGTTGTAGAAAACAATATAAAGGTAGCACCATGTTTAAAATAAAATCAATTTCCACAAAGATTCATATCTCATTAATAGCATCACTATTGTTTGGTCTAGCATTAGTTATTATGACTTCTTTCTCAGGTTTACAAGATATAGAAAAAGATGTTTATCATAAAAAGGCACATGAAATTAAAATTTTTGTAAATAAATCAATTGAAGCTAAAAAAGATTTAGTGTTGACAACTGTTTTAAGTCTTGCACGAAATAGAGATTTTCAAGCTGCACTTAGAACAA
>DQTU01000323.1 GCA_015662615.1 Campylobacterales bacterium
GTTCTTTTAGATAAAGATTTCATTTAGTATAAGCTGTAAAAATAGCTATGGAAACGACAATAGATACAAAGGCAAAAAGATAACCAACCCAATTTGAATTTTGAAAAAATTTAATTGCATAAGCACCAAACCCACCTGCAATAGCCAATAATACAATAAGCTTTTTATACAAACCATCTATTAGCTAGTAAATCAACTCTATCTTTTATATCCATTCAAATATTATATCATGATTTTAAATATATCATTGATTTCGAATACAATTCAATACCCTATCCATGTTCAAATTCTTCCCCATTTCTCCTATAAAATTCCCTAATATCTCTTCTTTCCGTTCTTCAAAACAATATCCATTATACCCATCTTTAAATATATAATTTCTAAACTCATCATTATCAAATATCCCATGCACAAAAGTTCCAAAGATATTTTTATCCTCAAAATAAATAGGATATTTTTTACTCATCCCATAATGAATTTCATAACCCTTTAACTGCATATCATGTAATTCAAAACTTAATTTTTTAACTATTTTTTTATCTTTAAATGTGACAGTTTCTTTTATAAAACCAAGTCCCTCAGAAGTTTTTGTATCACTTTCAACTCCCGTTTCATCGATGAGAGTCTCAAACATCATCTCATAGCCACCACAAATTCCGATAATCTTTTTTTTGTAGTTTTGAAGTGCTTTAAAAATTCCATTTTCTTTCATCCACTCTAAATCACTTACAACTCGTTTGGAGCCAGGGATGATGATATAGTTATACTCAGAAAGATTTGAAGTGATAAAATCTACTTGTAATTCATCATCAATTATAAGTGGTTCAAAGTCATTAAAATTACTAATATGAGGAAGTTTTATGATGCCTATTTTTATAGATGCATCTAGGTTTTGAGTATAGTTTTGCAAACTTGCACTATCTTCAAATCCTATGTTTAATGGCAGATACGGAAGCACTCCAAGTACAGGTACTCCAAACTTTTCTTCTATGATTTTTATCCCATCATCAAATAGAGTTCTATCTCCTCTAAATTTGTTTATGATAACACCGATGAGATTTTCTCTCAACTTGGGATGTAAAAGTTCTATTGTTCCATAGATAGATGCAAATACCCCACCTTTTTCGATGTCTGCTACAAGTATGATTTTGGTGTTAAAAGTATCAGCGATAAAAGTATTTGAGAGGTCTTTTTCTAAGAGGTTTAACTCTACACATCCACCAGCTCCCTCGGCCACAACACAGTCATGTTTTTTATCAAGATAGGAAAAAGTATTTTTGACGATTGGCTTTAAAGTGTCAATCTGTTTATAATAACTTTTGACATCTTTCTCTCCAACTTCTTTCCCCTCTACGATAAGAGATGCAGAGTTTTTTGAGCCCGATTTTAATAGAATTGGATTGACATGATAAGATGTTTTTACTCCAATTACCGAGTTTTGAAAATGGGTAGATATTGCTATCTCAGAGCCATCATCTGCAACTTGTGAATTGTTTGAAACATTTTGAGCTTTAAATGCAACGGTAGAAATTCCTGCATCTTGAAGTAGTTTCGCGATGACAAATGTGATGGTGGATTTTCCTGCATCTGAGCTTGTTCCAAAGATTGAGATATTAGTCATGGCACTTTTTCATAATTTCTAGCCAGTTCGTGTCAAAATGTTTTTTTATATACCCCTCATCGTGAGGAATAGTACAGCCACTACAATCTTGATGGATGATGCCGTTATGTTCTATTTGTGCCCCATTTTTTGAATCGATACTGCACCAGCTTTTAAGTTTTTTGGCACTATCATCAAAACGAAAATTTGGACATGCACAAAGGTAGCAGTTTAGGTTTTCCATGTCGTGACACTTTTTATTTTGAGCAAACAAAGGGCAAAAATCAACATCAGTTTTTGAGATATTTTCCCAACGAAAATATTCAACAAGTTTATTTTCTGTAACTTTTTCAACAATCTGGCGATGCTTTTTGGCATGGTTTTCAAACCAACTAAGATAAGACATAAGCCAATCTCTTCACATCTTTTTTACCTTTAACGGAAAATCGAACATGTCTATCATCTAAAAAGTCAAAATTGTCACAATTTCTTATAAGGATTTTCTGTTTTTTGCATTTTTTCTGTAACTTTGAGGCATCTATCTTTTTAAGTTTAACAAGGAAAAAGTTTGCATCGCTTTCATAAATCTTTTTGATATATTTTGAGGATTTTAACACTTTGAAAAGTCTCTTTTTATCTTTAGCTAAATTCTCAATGGTTCTTTTTTCAAATTTTTTATCTTTTAATGCTTCTATGATGTAATTTTCATCGTATCTAGAGATATTCCAAGCTGGAATTGTTTTTTCTATTGTCTTTATATTTTGTTTACTTGAAAGGACTATACCCACTCTTACCCCCGCACATGAGTAAAATTTTGTGAGGGACTTTAAGATATATAGTTTATTGCTATTTTTAAAAGAGGAGGTGTTTGGCGTAAAATCTAAAAATGACTCATCTATTAAAACTGTGTTATTCTGTCTCTTCCAAATCTCAAAAAGTCTTTCAAGGTCATAATATCTTCCATCAGGTGTGGAGGGATTGACAAAGATAACAAAACTATCTTTTTCAGGCTCTTCATAAAGGTTTTTAAAACGGTTAATGAGTTTAACTTTTTTAGCATGTTTTACATATTCACTGTAAGCTGGAGCATAGATAGTTACTATTGTGTCAACGCTGGTTAAAATAGCTTGTATGGCAGAACTTGCACCATTAAAAAGTGCGATTTGAGTTGGTTTGACTCCGTATTTATAGGATAGTTTCTTTTTTAGTTTGGTATATTTGAAATCTGCGTATTTTGAGATGTCAAGAGAGTTGAAATCTAAAGCTATTTTTGGTTTGCATGGGTTAATGTTTGAAGAGAAATCTATAATTTTTTCAGGGCTAGTTTTAAGCTCTTTTGAAAATTTATAGATGTCTCCACCGTGTGAATGTTTTTTCATCTTTTTCTCCGTAATAAAATGTATATAAATACAACCCCACCAATGAATGAAGTAATAATCCCAACAGGTATCTCTGAAATAGTTGGTAAACTCCTTGAGAGGGTATCACAAAGAAGTAGAAATAGTCCACCTGCTAGAAAAGTTGGCACGATAGTTTTTTCAACACTTTGTTTCATCACGCTTTTTACGATATGTGGGATGATAAGCCCTATAAAAGAGATGGGACCGACGATACTCACAAGCACGCCAACAGCCAAAGAAATAACCATAAAAAGAGTGATTAAAACTTTCTCAACATTAACACCTTTTAAAAATGCAAACTCACTTGAGATAGAGAGAAGTTTTAACTCATGTTTGTGTTTTATCGCCACAAAAAGTATGGCAATTGCACTCATGACAACAGGTAATGTATCGCCATAGCCTACTGTTAAAAGAGTTCCCATGGTAAATCTAAGAACAAGATAACTCTCTTGAAAATCACTTAGATAGTATAAAATTAAAAGTATAGAAGAGTAAAGAAATGAGAGTGCAATTCCTACCAAAATCAGCCGTTGGTCACTTGAAGAGGGGAGTTTTTTTGAAAAAAAGTAGATTAGTGCTACGGTACTCAATGCTCCGAAAAATCCAAAAAGTGTTACAAATGAGAAGCCTAAAAAACTACTGGTAAATCCAAATATTATCGCTATAGCAGCTCCTAAAGTTGCACCGCTGGAGATTCCAAGCGTAAATGGAGTTGTGAGCGGATTTCTAAAAAGTGTCTGGAAAAGCAGCCCTGAAAGTGCGAGTATTCCACCGCTTAAAAATGCTAAGATGGTTCTAGGAAGTCTGATTTGCGTGAAGATTTGGTACTCCATGGATGAGGGTTCAAGTATCTTCATAAAGTTTAAATCAATTTTTCCGACAAGTGTTGATAATATTAGCAAAGTAAAAAGGGCAAAAAACCAAAGGATTTTCATAAGTTTACTACCACATTATCGCCATTTTTAATCACACTATCTCCAAATATTGTTTGTAGATTTGAAGATGTAAAAAATGTATTCGCACTTTTAAATAGTTTTCCCTCTCCCTTTGTGATATAGAGAATTGGATAATTCAACTTTGAAGCAAGTTGCAAATCATGAGTGATGATAATTTTCTGTTTCAGATAAGTTGGATTTTTCAGTATCTCAAAAGCATGTTTTGTCTTTTTGGGGTCAAGGTTGCTTGTCGGTTCATCAAAAATCGTAAGCTTGGCATTTTGCACCAATGCAGAACCCAAAAGCAGAAGTTGCTGCTCTCCAGAACTTAAATCACTACAGTAACTTTTTTGAAATTTCTCAAGCTCTAAAAGTTTTAAAATTTCTCCAATTTTTAAGGGGTGTTCACTTAACGCAAGAAAATCATAAACATTGATATATGAGTCGTAAATAGAGAGTTTTGGAGGTATATAGTTGATAAGTTTTGAGCGTTTGTAAGAAGCCAATGACTCTATAAAAGTATCTTCAATCATAATGGATTTTTTACTTTTCAAAAGTCCACAAAGCAGTTTTGCTAAGGTACTTTTCCCTGCACCGTTTGAGCCTAATATCGTAAGGTTTTCATCCTCTTTTAGTTCCAAAGAGATTCCTTTCAAAATCTCCTTTTCATCAATCTTGAATGAGGGTAAGTTTACTTTTAGCATCTTCTAAAATCTCTCTAAAATCTTTGATATAGTGAATCACTCTATGGCTTGGCATGCCAGCATATTTTTTCGTTGTAACATAGATGGTTTTGGCTTTGGAAGCAGTTATTGGCAAGTTAAGCCATGGTTGTATCAATCTTTGAGTCTCTTTTTGTTCTCCTTCAACTGAATGTGCTAGGATATATATGATATCTGGATTTGTCGCTATAATTCCTTCATAGGATAGCATGGGTTGTTTTGTGGTGTTCTCTTCAAAAGCATTTTGGTTTCCAGACTCTCTTATGATGTCAGCAAAATAGATACTGTTCCCACTAACAAAAACTTCCTTTTTAAGGTCAAATTGCCTGCCAAAAACGATAAGGATTTTTTTATCTTTTAAAACGCCTTTTGTCTTTTGCATCGCTTGTTCAATATCTTTTACAATGGCTTTAGCCTCAATGTCAGCATTTGTTAAAAGAGCAATCTTTTCTATCCCATTTTTGATATCATCCAAAGAGGAGATTTTTATTAACTCTGTTTTGATGCCTAGTTTTTCAAGTTTTGGTTTTAAGGAAAGGTTGTTTTTTTGCATCAAAACCAAAGTTGGTTTGAGGCTTACGATTTTCTCCAAAGAAACAGAAAAATAACCACCCACTTTAGTGATAGTTTGTGACGCTTTAGGGAAAGTAGCATAAGTGGTATTACCCACTATACTATCTCCTTTTCCCAATGCAAATAAAATTTCATTTATCGAAGGAGCAAGCGCAACAATCCTCTGCTCGCTTGCCCAAATCGTACTACAAAAAAGTAATAAAAAAAGTTTTACTACTGTTTTCACTATTTTACCTTATACCTAAACCCAAGATAATACGCCCTTTCACTTGTTGCAAAACCAGCAACACTCTGATACTCTTCATCCAAGATGTTATCAATTTTTCCATAAACACTCAACTGACTATTTATATCATAATCCGCAGTCAAATTCACAACGGTGTATGCTTCATAGTCCACTTCGGGGTCTCTATCATACTGTGATTTTTTACGCTCTCCAACATACTGTATCAAAGTCCCGATATGCGTATCAGCCAAACCATAATAGTCTAAAGATAAATTAGCCGTATTTTTAGCTCTTCTTGCCAACTCTTTCCCCTCTTTATCTTTAGTTTTTAGATAAGTGTAGTTAAAATTATACGCTAAATTTGCAATTTCTAAAGAGTTTGCATAGGAGAGTTCAACACCTTTTAGTCTGCTTTTCCCCGAAACATTAAAATACGACCCAGCAAAGGTCACAAAATCCGTAGTAATATACACAATCAAATCATCAATATCATTTTGAAAGTAAGTAACTCCAAACCCTTTATAGTTTGCCGTCACATCAAACCCTTTTGTCTCTTCAGGATTCAAATCTTTATTTCCTGCATAACTATAAAGTTGAAAAAGTGAAGGAACATTATAAGCGGTAGCATAGTTAAAAGATGTCCAAAAACCTTTTATGTTCTCATGGATATGTTTTAGTCCAAGTTTATAAGTTACTTTATTACTAAAATCATCAAATTTATCATAACGAAGTGCTTGAGAAAATATCGTAGTACCAGAGAGTAAGCCATCAAATGAATTTGAGTTTGTCGCAAAAATCCCTTGGTTTGCATACTCTTTATCGATGGTATTCTCATGTTTGAATTTTTTGCAATCCACTCCGATACTCATGTCTGCATTTTTAGCATAAGAGAGTGCACTATTTAATCCAAATTCTTTAACACTTCCATCAAATTTACTAACCATGCTTGTTGTTGATGTCCGAGAAAAATCTGACTGGTTAAAATAAATCTTTGTTTTGTTTTTACCCTCGGTGTTAGTATAGCTTACTCCATAAAATTGCTCTATAGCAGTAGCATTTGCGATAGGGTCATTTGAAGCCAAAGTTTCATCCATGTTATATCCATCAAAGTCACTATCGGCATCGATATAATTAAAAAATGTTTCGACTCTATCGTTATCTGTGATGTTGTAACCGAATTTTATATCTGCAGAATTGTTTTCATACTGGTCGTCTTCAAAATCATTAGCATCTTTTCCCTCAGGAACTTTAGTACTAAATCCATCAGTGGAAAGTCTTTGAGCATTTAATGAAACATCAAATTTGTCTTGTTTGTAGGTAGTATTAAATCCGTAGGTTTGACTGTTAAAACTTCCATATTCTGCGTTGATTGAAGCAGTAAATCCATCTTTAGTAGCTTTTTTTGTGATGATATTGATAACACCAGCACTTGCATCTGCTCCCCAAACACCTGATTGTGCACCTTTTACGATTTCGATTCTCTCAATATTCTCCATCAAGATATATTGAAAATGAGCACCTGAAACAGAAGTAGGGTCATTATAACGCACGCCATCAACAAGCACTAAAACACGCTTTGAACTAAATCCTCGCAGCATGATAGAAGTTGCTTTTCCTAATCCACCATTTCGAGTATATGAGATACCCGGCTGTGCTTTGAGTGCATCGCTGATCGTTTTATATCCACGCTCTTTTATCTCTTCACTTGTAATGATATCTACATTTGCTGTGATATTTTCTAAGTTCTGTGCTGATTTGGTTGGAGTTGTGACGGTAAGTTTGTCAAGTTGAATGTCTGTTGCATATGCTTGGTTTGAAAGAAAAATTGCCAGTAGTAGTGAAAGTTTTGTTTTTGTCATAAAATTATCCTTGATATGTTTGATTTTTTCGTAAAATTTTTTGTAACTGTGTTTGAGCGAATTCAATTTTAATCGGTATCGATTTTCTATTTTGCTCACAAATCTGATTTAAAAACTGGTTCAATGTCTCATTGAGAGTTGAAATCATCATCCCAAACATCGAAAAGTACTGTTTACATCCTTTTAGCATCTGTCCTCCTTTGTAAAATTTTCAAAGATTTTATCATAAGGTCTTTAAAGTAAATAAAATATTACAAATTGAAATATTTTTTATTGATGTTTTAGATTTATGATATGTTATGTTTATGAAAAATAGTGAGATTGATATCTATTGTAATAGCAATTGATATTTGATATAATAATTTGAAAAGTATATAGATGCCAAAGAAGATTAGAGAGTTGATTAAAATGTTAAAAAAGCTGTGATAGAAGCAATTAAGAAGATATTTTAAAACCGCAAAGGATAGCCTCATGAACCAAACCACCATCGCCTGCCCAAGTTGTGCTACCGAAATCGATATCAGTCAAAGTCTTTATGTAAAACTAGAGCAAAAAGCAAAACAAGAGTTAGAAAAAGAGGTTGCTCAGCACCGTTCTAAATATAAAGAAGCCATGGAATCTCTGAAGGCAAAAGAAGAAGCTATCAAAGCCCAAGAAGAGAAGTTTGCTAAAGAGTTGGAAAAAGCTACAACTGTCAAGGTCGAAGAGCAACTCAAACTTGAAAAACGAAAACTAGAGAGTCAAATCAAAGAAAAAATTACAGCAGAATCTAGTGAACAGATAGCACTTTTGCAAAAAGATTTAGAAGAGCAGTCAACAAAAGTAAAAGAGTTAAATGCTTCTAAAGCGACGATACTAAAGTTAGAGCGTGAAAAAGAGGAGATGGAATCCACCATCACACTCAAAGCTGAACAAAATATGAATGAAATTCTAAAAGTTGAAAAAGAGAAGATTGCAAAACGCTCTCATGAACAAAACGAACTCAAACTCAAAGAGAAAGATGAGCAGTTAAATCAGATAAAAAGACAATTAGAA
>DQTU01000329.1 GCA_015662615.1 Campylobacterales bacterium
AAAATATGAATGAAATTCTAAAAGTTGAAAAAGAGAAGATTGCAAAACGCTCACATGAGCAAAATGAACTCAAGCTCAAAGAGAAAGATGAGCAATTAAATCAGATAAAAAGACAATTAGAAGAGACCAAGCGAAAAGCGGAGCAGGGCTCGATGCAGATACAGGGTGAAGCGCAAGAGTTACTGATAGAAGAGTGGCTGGCAAAACAGTATCCTTTTGATACTATTGAAGAGATAAAAAAAGGTGCACGAGGAGCGGATTGTCTCCAGATTGTGAATACTAGAGAGGTTCAAAACTGTGGAACTGTCTATTATGAGAGTAAGCGGACTAAAGATTTTCAGCCGTCATGGATAGAAAAGTTTAAAGCAGATATCAGAGAAAAAGGTGCTGATATCGGTATCCTTGTCACAACCAATCTTCCAAAAGAACTCAGCCGTATGGGGCAAATTGATGGTATTTGGATTTGTACTTATGATGAGTTTAAAGCATTAAGTTCCATAATGAGAGAGCAAATTATAGCGCTTTCGCATGCAAAGCAGTCTCAAGAGAACAGAAGTGATAAGATGGGTATGCTTTATAGCTATCTTACATCCAATGAATTTAAGATGCAAATCGAAGCAATCGTAGAGGGCTTCACACAGATGCAAGCTGATTTGGATGCTGAAAAAAGAGCGATGGCGAGGATTTGGAAACAGAGAGAAAAACAGATAACCAAAGTGCTGGAAAATACAACTGGGATGTATGGCTCTATCAGGGGAATTGCAGGGAATGCTATCGGAAATATTTCTGCGTTGGAATTGCCTTACCATGAAGAAGATGACGATGCATAAATTATTATTAACACTGTTATTTACTTTCTCTTCACTCATAGCTGGAAAAATCAATATCGCAGTAGCTGCAAATGTCAGTTATGCCATAGATGAGTTAAAAGCCGAATTTTCAAAACTTCATCCTGATACCAAAGTGCAAGTTATACTTGGAAGTAGCGGAAAACTCACAGCCCAGATAAAAAATGGTGCACCTTATGGACTCTTCATGTCAGCCAACATGAACTATCCCGAAGCACTTTATAATGATAAAATTGCAATTACAAAACCAGTAGTTTATGCACAAGGAGCATTAGCACTTTTTAGCGTCAAAAAACAAGATTTTTCCGAAGGTGTCAAGCTTTTAACAACTGAAAAAATCAAAAAAATAGCCATTGCAAATCCTAAAACTGCACCTTACGGCATAGCAGCAAAAGAGATGTTGGAAAACAGTGGTATATATGAAAAAATAAAAAAGAAATTTGTCTATGGAGAATCCATTTCTCAAACCGTATCATGCGCCGTAACTGCTGCTGATATCGGAATAATTGCAAAATCTTCTTTATACAGTTCCAAAATGAGTCAATACAAAGAGAATTTAAATTGGGTATCGATAGACACAACTCTTTATGAACCGATAAAACAAGGAGTAGTCATTCTTACTGACAATCCAGAATATAGAGCATTTTACGATTTTATCCTAAGTGAAAAAGCAAAAGAGATATTGAAAAAATATGGATATATTTTATGAATCAAATACATGCCAAAGTAGCAGAGATACAGAGACTAAATAATCTCACAATAGTCTCTTTTGATTTTGAGGGGCAGCCGATGCAGATGATGGCATTGGAAATTAGTGAAAAACTAGAGATTGGTACAGATGTTATACTTGGCATGAAAGCTACTAATATTATCTTGTCTAAAGAGTACGAAGGCATTATTAGTGTTTCAAATCAGTTAAATTGTATAGTCGAAAAGGTTGGCAACGGAGAACTTTTAACAAGTGTGACTTTACGAATAGGTAAAAATCTCATAGAAAGTATCATTACTCGAAAATCTTCATCTAACATGAACCTACAAGAGGGAGATAAAGTTAAGGCTCTTATAAACGAAAGTGAACTTTCAATTTTGGAGATACGCTCATGAGTGAGTTGGATTTTGAACCATTTCTACTCTCTTTTAAATTAGCAGGAATTACCACATTGATACTTTTTATCATTGCCTTGCCTATCTCATGGTGGCTAAGTCAAACAAAGTGGAGATTTAAACCTTTTGTTGAGGCTTTGACATCTTTGGCAATCGTTCTTCCACCATCTGTACTTGGTTTTTACATCCTCATAGCACTTTCACACAACTCTCCATTGGGAGCATTTTTTGAGGAGACTTTCGATATAAAACTAGTTTTTAATTTCACAGGGCTTGTGATAGCAAGTTGCTTTTACTCTTTTCCGTTCATGGTGCAACCTCTGCAAAGTGGTTTTGAATCGTTAGATAAAAACATGCTAGAAGCCTCCTATGTAGCAGGGAAAAGCAAACTTCAAACACTTTTCTTTGTTGCCCTACCAAATATAAAACCAGCTCTCATAACAGCCATCATCATAACCTTTGCCCACACCGTTGGAGAGTTTGGTGTGGTGCTCATGGTAGGCGGTTCGATACCAGGCGAAACTAAAGTAGCTTCGGTTGCGATATATGAGATGGTAGAGATTATGGATTATAGTGCTGCTCATGTTTATAGTGCAATTATGGTTGGACTTAGTTTTATTGTTTTGCTTGGGGTTTATGTTTTTAATCAGAAACATGGTAG